>JAAUOZ010000200.1 GCA_012034655.1 Leptolyngbyaceae cyanobacterium CSU_1_3
GCCCTTTCAATCTCCCCCTGTTCGAGAGAGCGATTGCGACTCCCGACGTTCAAATCCTTGCTCTGCCTAGGTCCCTGAAGCACTTTTGGCAAGGTTGTTACACCAACCAAAAATTTGCTTGTGTCAGCCTACCGTAAGTAGAGCAGCAAAACCGAAAACTGCAGAGCAGATAGGGTTTGAGCGTTTGGCAAACTCCCAGGAATTTCGCTCCCGCTTCGGTTTGCCAAAAAATAGGAAGGATTCCTCCTTGCTCGGAGGCGCTTCAGTAACTACCCGTAATGTCCTAAGCGCCGGAAGATATCTCCCAGGACGGGTAGCAACCAGGACCGGAAAGCAAATCCGCTTGTGCAGCGGCAACCTGACCCATTTTTGTTGCAGCACATCAGCATAAAGCATGAACTGCGACGCTATTGATCAATATTATAATTTCAAGGTTCAAATTCTGTGCATCAGGCATCCACAACTTGACGGGAGTAGTAAATTGCAAGTGCTAAATCCCTTGCTTTTTCCTGTGAACTGCCTTTAGATATTTGTCTGCCTAGCTCAACTGAAATTCCAAGCTTAGCCGCTTGCTGTTGAACCGTTTGGAGCAACCGAGCATAGTTCCATCGGTTGTAACGATTTCGATGTTTCTTCGCAAGTTTTTCTTGCCCTTGTTTGTAGTCTGGGACTTTTTGCTCAGCCAGTGCGCGAACTTTACCCTCAGTTCGCTCTAAAAGTCCCTTTGTTTCGGGCAGAACGATGCTGCCTGCTCGGTGTTTCTGTGCAAGTGAGATGATGGCGCTTGCGATCAAGCGCTCGAGATGCTGTCCTGACTGCGATTTAGGAGAATTTCTGTAAATCCGTCGCTTTTGATCTTCACGCCGCTGCCGAGCGTTGCGCTGTTGTCGCTGTCGGTAGCGATTCAAGAGCCTGTAGTTTTTATACCGCAACCGTCTTAAAACTCGTTTAGCCCAGCCTGCTACTGCTAGCAGTTTTTGAAGATTCATTAAATACAGGTGCAGCAAGATGTAGGGAT
This sequence comes from Leptolyngbyaceae cyanobacterium CSU_1_3, assembly GCA_012034655.1. Taxonomy (GTDB): domain Bacteria; phylum Cyanobacteriota; class Cyanobacteriia; order Leptolyngbyales; family Leptolyngbyaceae; genus JAAUOZ01. Next base: position 1,019 of record JAAUOZ010000200.1, read on the forward strand.
TCAGTGATTTCAGCTTCAGGCTCACTTGTGGAATTTCAACCTGCTCGTTGGTGAGAAGCTGCCGTGTGCTTCGGTAGGCAAGAACTTGATTCTGGCTTGTATCTACTACTGCAACAGTCACAAAATTATGAAATTCAAAACAAACTCCGATCAAGATATTCGATCGACTAAACTGCGAGTATGGAACTCGACTGGGACGAGAAAAGGAACCGCTCGATCGAGATAATGTAGACTCGTTGCTTTGAATGCTTTGCCGCAGATTCTTTTTTTCTCCACCTGCTCATCGCTCAAATTGCTCAATTTAGTTCTCTGTCTTTCCAAAGTTTGAGCAACGTCTTCTTTTAATTCTTCGCGTACTTGCTGTGTTCCTTCCTCAGTCAGCAATCGAGTGTCCACAGCACAATGCAGTGAGAGATAATTATAGTTCCAAGGCTCTACAATCTTGCTTTTTCAACCTTCTTTTTAGCCTTTCCACCCAATGGGTTTTGAACTTTAACTTTCTTTTTCTTGATCTGTGTCTTACCTTCACACCAAAGCAGTTCAGCCGATCGCAAGAGGAATAACCCAGTCGAATGCTGCTTGCCACCTGTCTTCTTCGTCTCATAGTCACATAGAAACTGCTCAAAGAAGTGCAATTGACGACGATTGCAATATACCTCAAAGATGTGATTACTTAAACCATTGAGTTCAAAGCAGATCCGACTCTTCTCATTCCTTTTCCATATATTGAAATCAGTGTTTGTCTCGTAGTGGATCGGATACGGCATCAACTTAGGAGCTTTAACCAACTTCGGTAGGCTTGGAATAACCTTGTTCTCCCAAGCTAGGAATTCAGACAATGTATCATCAGCAGGAATGCTAGTTGCAATTTCTAAAACTTCTAAAAAGTTCTGATCAGTTAGATCTCTCCCCTTTGGCAGTCGTCCTTCTAGACGTTCCTTCAACCGCTCAATTTCTGCTCGCTTATTATTGAGTTTATCTGTTAGCTTCTTTGCGTCTTCCTCTTCATTGACTTCACAGTCGTTCTGAAGCAAATGAATCAGGGCACGACGCTTGACGACTTCTTTCGTCTCATCATAAAAATCTAACAATACGCCGACTAATTTTTGAGGTACTTCAGGCTTTTCTTCCTGTTTCTTCTTGCCCTGTCTCGGCCTTTCCTTATTTTTTGAAGATTTAGCTTTTTTCTCCTGTGTTTTTTGAGGAAGACAACCAGAGGCGATATCTAGCAGAATCTCGCGAGCTTTGGCTCGAATTGCGTCAGCATCAACGTTGCTTTGAGTTACCAACTCAGCATCACTTTCTACAACTTCTAGCCAGCGAACTTTGCCATCTAGCGATCGCTGAAGTCCTAACTGGGTTGCCATCCAAGATTCATAGATTTGCTGTACTGTCGCGATCGCTGATGTGTAGAAACGACCAGGTTGTCCGCTGAACTGGGGCTCGTTTCTGAGTAGTTCACACAATTCTCTTACCGCCTCTTTAGAGGGTTTGCCTCTGCGTCGCCATTTCTCAAAATCGGGATGTTGTTTAACTTGCTTGAGCAGCTCATTGATAAGAGGCGTGTTTTTCTCCACCATCACCGACCACAAATAGCGTCGAGTTTCTTCGGAGGCGACAAGACGGCATTGAATTGTGATAACACTCGTAATTTACCTCACCCCAATTCTAGATAGACGAAAGACAGTCCTTTTCGCTGAGTCACTGAAAATAATTGTGTCTTGATTGAAGTATCTCGACAGTTGTTAATGATACAAGAGTACTAAAGCTCAGTTTGAGAGGATTGTTCATCTCACTTGCACCTCATTGAGCTAAACCCTCGATCGCTTTTTTCTCCCTCCAATTAGTATCTATGAACTATGATAGTTTACACCTTGTCATCGTGGCAAGCAAAATAGTATGGCTATTGCCCCCGAATCTCGATTCATAGACACTAGACTGCGTTGGAAGCGTACCTCCAGCCTTTGCGCGAAACTTGCATCAAAAAGCATCGAGAAAGGTAAAATTTTTCTTGTCATTTGGTAAGTTTTTCTTGCCAGTTTGATAAGGGTTAGCTTTACATTGATTATTGGAAGGATACGCTAATTGTTTCTTGAGAGAGGGGGTAACTGTTCCGCATGAATACAGAAAGGTGGGACAAATCATACAAAGGGCTGACTTATTTTGACTGCCATGAGGAAGACCCAAGTACTTCTATGGGCGCACGGCACTGACCGACCAACTGTTGGGTCAGGTGCGGCAGAATAATTTTTTTGGCGATCGCGGGGGCTTCGGGGAGCGGTAAGTCTTCGGTGTTGCGGGCGGGGTTGTTGCATCAACTCAAGCAAGGGCAACAGATGGGCAAGAGTAGCTAGTAGCAAGTCCGAGTCGTGGTGCCGGGGGAGCATCCGCTGCAAGCTTTAGCTCAATTGTTTATGCCGGAGGCATTGTCCCATCTCGATCGTGCCGAATAGCTTGGTAAGGCAGAAGGCTTGGTGAACGCGGGGGCAGATGGGTTGCGTCGGCAAAATAGTACATAAGATCTGTAAATAGAGGAAAGTATGGTACTCTAACTTTTGCCACTTTGACAATTGATGAGCTATGACTCTTGCCCCTCGGACACCAACTCATCGACACTGGAAAGCGTTGGAAGCGCATCTTCAGCCTGTCAAAGGTGAGCAAATGGAAGTTGAAGAGTTTTTGAATACCTGGGATGTATCGCGAGAAGAGCTTGCTTTCATCTGCGATTGCTCAGTAACCACTGTCAACCACTGGTTTTCTCAAGGAAAACATTGCCGAGTACCCACTGAAAAGCACAAGCAAAGGCTGGCTCTGGCTCATCATATCTGGACAACAGTAGAAACTGAGCCAGAATACTTGCAGCTACTACGAGAGATGTACAACCAAAAACGACGGAGGAAATAGAAACCTTGTCAGATGACAAGGTTTTCTTGCAATGTAGATAGTTCTTTTGTACTGTGGCTAGCGAACTCTCTTCGTATCGACTTAGCTATGGCACTCTACGAACCTAAGCAATTTCCCACTGTCTGGGTCACCTGGTTAGCAAAACTAATGGCAGATGAGCTTCAGTGTCGTTGGGCAACTTGGTTTCGCACCCATTGCAAATATGAAAAGCTTAGTAGCAACTTTGATTCGGCAAAATGGAATGCCAGCCATCGCGCTTTGCTAGACAATCGGATTGCTGATCTACAAGCAGAAGGATGCACGGTTTATGCAGAAGGAGAAAACTGGTTTGAGATTTCTGGTAAGAACTATTCTATCAAGGTATCAGGGAAGCCGGACATCCTAGTCTTTGAAGATGAGCAGGTATGGGTTGGAGATTGTAAAACGGGTCGAAAAAAGAACTCGGATCTCTATCAAGTCTTGCTCTATATGCTGTTGGTGCCACTAACCAATTCAAAGTGTCGAGGAATGAAATTAGAAGGGCGACTGGTTTATCCGGGTGAAATATTGCAGGTATCTAGCGAACAAGTCAATGAAGAATTTAAGGCACAATCCGAGAGCGATCGCCATTCTCAGCAGCCTAAGCCCAAATCGGAAAGTCCCCAGCTATCAGGAATGCCGCTTCTGTGACATTCCACTGGTGCACTGTCCTGAGCGGATAGATGGTCAGTCTGATCAAACACAATCAGCCCATGAGTTGTTTTGAAAGACAAGCTAAGCATTGAGAGAGTATCAATCCTTACATTGGATTCGGGCTGCCTGCAGCTACTGGGACGCTCACAACAACGCTGCCTGTCGAGGTGAGCGAGACCGCGCATTAGCTCTCTACAACACGCTGACCCAAGAACAGAGAGAAGTGAGAAATACTTTGGCGCGCATTGAATGCCGCCCCAGTCAAAGCGAAAATCGAAATAGTTTCTACCAGGGCAGCACTTCGCCATTGCTGTGCCAAAAACTGCCTGTGTTGTTCATGGTTAATTCATCAATTCGAGCCAGCAATCCTTTCACCGACGTTTCTGGTGTAATGCCACCCGACGTAAAGTTGGTCATACGGGTCTGAACCAAACCAGGGTGCAGAATCGCAACAGCAATTCCATGCGGTTTGAGATCATAGGAGAGCGATTTACCTGCCATTGACAAGGCCACTTTTGACATCCAGTAGCCATAGGAGCCTCCAGAAGTATTATCGGCGATCGATCCCATGCGACTCGTCATCAGCGCGACTTTCGTACCTGCTTTGAGGTGGGGTAGTAGCGTCTGGGTAACTCGCAATGCACCCAGCGCATTCACCTCAAACTGTTCTCAAATGCTGTCAAAATTGAGGTCTTCCAGCGTCACGCGCTTCGCAATTCCGGCATTGTTAATCAGGACATCGATCGCCCTGTTTGCTAATCGATCTCGTAAGTCTGCCAAAGAGTCATCAGAGGTAATGTCAATGCTCTCCTCAACCTGCACACCCAACGCTTTCAATGCATCATCCGCAGTTCTACAAACTGCAATCACGGTTTCTCCGTGTGCCTGAAGTTGCCGACAGAACTCGTAACCGATACCGCGATTTGCGCCTGTTACTAAATATGTTGCCATAAATCTCAATTATTTTCTTTAAACATTACGCGGTGCCCAGTAGTACGGTGAAGCTGTTTACCAGTGGTGATGCCCAACAGATTTTCCCACAGAGCTGGGTCGAACGTTAGGAAATACAGAGCGCCTGTTGAATTAAAGTAATAGCCTCAGAGAGAATTTCAGCAGCCTTATTTATCTCTTCATCAGTCGTGAACTTTCCTAGTCCAATTCGGAGTGCTCCATCAACAACAACATCCGGTAACGAAGACACCTGAAGAACATGAGAAGGTGCCTCAATACCAGATGAACAAGCTGAACCTGTTGATATTGCAAGGCGGTGCCGAACTCTCGCAACAACAGCACTGTTGGGAATCCCAGGAACTGAGATATGCAGATTACCAGCTAGCCGATGGACAGTGTCGCCGTTCACTACTAAACCAGGAATTTTTTTCTAATAGAGCAGCTTGAAGATTGTCTCGTTTGGAAGCGATCGCCTGTTCATCTTCTTCCATCTCTAGCGATCGCAACCGACAAGCTTCACCCATTCCCACAATTCCCGGAACATTGAGAGTACCCGATCGCATTCTCTTCTGATGCCCACCTCCAAACAGCAAAGGTTCGAGATGATAGCCTTTACGAACGACTAAGGCTCCAACCCCCTTGGGTCCATAGAGTTTGTGAGCAGAGACCGCTAGGTAAGTAATGCCCCACTCTTGGAACTGAATTGGAATCTTGCCAACTGCTTGAGAGCCGTCACAGAGCAAGGGAATATCGTAGCATTGAGCAATTTGAGCGATCGCTTGTATGGGGTAGATGTTACCAATCTCGTTATTTGCAGCCATAACGCAGAGAAGAGACAGACCATCAGCACAGACTTGCTCTAGATGATCGAGGTCGAGTCTACCTTTGGAATCTACTTTAAGGTAAATTAGTTCTGCCCAATCTCGTTTTTCCATCGCCTGACAAGTATCGAGAACAGCTTTGTGTTCGAGCGGTAGCAGGGCGATGCGGTGTGGTTTTTCTGGACTGGGCGAAAGACTTCCTTGAATCACTAAGTTGATGCTTTCAGTTGCCCCAGATGTCCAGATAACCTCTCTGGGTGAGGCTCCGACTAAATCAGCAACCTGCTTAGCAGCTTTTTGACGGCAGTTTCAGCGCGATCGCCATACTCATGGTCGGTGCTACTAGCATTGCCAAATTCCTCGGTCATATACTGGTAAATGCGATCGGCAACACGGCGATCAACAGGAGTAGTAGCGTGGTAGTCAAGATAGATAGAGCGGAGTAATGAAGTCACTTGACTTGTATATAAATTTCTCGACTAAACTGATTAAATTCATCATCTAGATAATACTGTGAGGCACGAATCGACTGGCGTAGGATGCGTGCTGGCTCTAGGCAATCTCGCTGAAAATCGGTCAGGGTTAGCTCCAAATGTGGATAGAGAATTTTGAGAAACCCTGTGGCTGATTTAAGAATGGCGTTTTGATCTCGAACTGTGACACTTTTATCAAATTTCGTATGGTGCTGTACGTAGGAGAAGAACCGATGGTCTTGACGTAGAGAGAGCAAGGCTTCACCAAAGAAATCCATTTTTAACCCCACTTGCGAAGCAGCCATCTCTCGCTGAAACTTAGGAATTTTCCAGCCTGGAATAATTCCAGCAAAACGATCTAGAAAAGCAGTTTCAGAAAAGAATTTGGGCAGATCGGCAACTAAGTGATCCTCATTACGAGGACGCAAAGATTCATCTAGATCGATATTTGCCAACATCACCAGAGAACAATCGCTCGCAATATCTTGAAAACCCGCTCGGTTGTAACGACCACTCGCCAAATAGGTTTTGAGCGGACCGATGACCTCATCAGGATTATCGAAACTTAGGCTCTGCACTTCATCCAAGACAACAACATCATGTCGACCTAGCAGCCCAACTTCTTTCGTTTTCCATTAATGAAAAGCTGGGCTGGGGTAACTTTCCCACCACTGATTAAGGCAACTTTACTGCTGATATTCTCAAACACAAAACTCTTGCCTGTGCCCTTAGGAGCCAACTCCATGATGTGAAAATTAGACTCCACTAACGGGAGTAATCGAGCCAATATCCAAGTTTTTGCCTCATCAGTGTAGTTAGGATGATCAGGATTGAATCCAATCGAGCAAAAAAGTAAGTCGCGCCATTGTTCAGTCGTAAATTTTGACCGACACTCAGCATACGCTTGCAGGTCGACGCTTGAGCATTGAAAAGGGTCGAAGTCTATGATTTCAATTTTTCCATCAGGCTGCATCGCCAGACTGATTTTGCCCCAGACTCCCTGCCGTAACAGCATTTTATTGCGCTCAATCAAGCTGAGTGGAATGGTACAGTCTGAGAGATTAAGAACTGGAATGCGAGCATAGGGATCAGGGATTTCCCCTGACCCCTGATCTAGCTTGACTCGTACTTGCACCAGCGCCATCAATTTGCGAACTTCGCCCTGAGTTAAGTCATAAAGGATTTCATTGCGATCGTCCTTTCGAGGAAAGGCTTTTTTAACGAATGCACTAACTTTCTCTAGTTCAATAGAATTCAGCGAGCCTGAACCAGGCACAATTTTATCCAACAGCCATTCAGCGACAAAGCTAGGCACTCCAACATCCGTCAAGCCGCTAGATGGCAACCGAGTTTTATCGATACTCAGACTACCAAAGACTTCTTGAACTAAAGCATTATTATAGGAAGTCATCAATATCTAACCCGCTGCTGAATAATTGCTTCACGATTAATAGAGATTGAGGGTCTAAGCTGGCAGTACCTGCTTCAACGTCAGCAAACTGAAACTTAAGTTCTCCTGTTATGGCTAATTGATTGCCCTCGTGATTAGGAGGAAGTTCTGGATAATTAGCGATAGGAACCTCAACTAAAACTTTTTGTCCTGCTGGAACTTTAATATTGAGAGGATAACCAGTCTTGAGATCGTTCAGTTCATTAATGTACAAGCAAAGCTGAGTTAAAGGCACCGTATTTGAATTGTCGATCGCCAGAGTTATTTCTCCGCTTTGTCCAGAGTTTCCTTCACCCTGACAAGTAACTTGTACTGAAAGACGGGCTGTGAATGGACAAAGTACTGATACTCCGACAACTACTTCCTCTGGAAAAAGCCCGCCATGAGAACCAATGATTTCTTTTTTTTCAGTGTAGCTGAAGGCATTCAGGCAAGCTGCACCACGCACGATGCTAAGGTCGTGAGGCAAGCCGTATCGCTCTGCCTCCAAAACGACAAAGCGAGGATCGTCGGTTTTACCGATCGCCATTCGACCTTTTAGCTCCAGTCCTTCCGGGCAATTAGATAAATGTTCTGCTTCTCCGATCATTTGACCATGGTCGCTGGCAATGACAATCTTGAGATGCTCAGGGTTAGGATGCTGCTGCACACAGTATTCAATTTCTCTAGCAATTCCCTCTAAAACATGGGGACGCTGGACTTGATAGAGATTTTCCCAGCCTTGTTCAGTGTGGTACAGGTGGTCAAGCTTATCTGTATCCCAACAATAGAGTTGATGAGCGTTCTGCTTCATATCTCGGTGGAGTGCATCTCGTTTTCGGTCGGTATAGCGTTTTCCAATGCCCATCATCGGAAAGCCTTTACCTGCGTCGGGCACCCAAGCAGAATGGCTAGGGGAAAGTTGAGTATAAAGGCTCCACTTCGCATACTCGGTTTTGTGGGTAGGATGCTGATTCGAGGTTCGAGGGCAGTTTCAACTGAGAAGCGGCTGTTCTGAGTCAGATGTGCCAGAAGTTCCTGATGATCAAGCCATCCCAATCCATCGACGACGACCCAGAGAACAGGGTTTTTCTGACAAAGGTCTTGGACGAGAGATGCCACGCTGTAGTTTAGAACGGAGTTGGCAAATCCAAGTTCTGGATAGTGTTTGAGTATCCAATTTACAAAAGAATCGGCTATGCGATCGCTCACCCTAGGACGAGCAGAAGAGGAATGGATGGCAGCATCCCAACGGCGGAAGGGTAAGTATTGGTCAATAACCCATTGCATTGCATCTTTAGAACTTGCCTCTAGATCGAGAAGTTCAGGCTGGATCGGCGGTTGCAGGCTGTCTAGATCGCGAAGCTCTTGATAGTTTAGGTAAGGAGAAAGTTTCCGTTTTCTTTCTCTGGTGATCCAATTAGGACGAGTCTTCAAAATTGTGTAGGCAACAGAGGCAATTTTCTCCATGCCAGACTGCTGATTGGGAGATAATTCGTCCATCGCTTTGCCTTCGTTACGAAGAAGTTGGCGCTCCCAAAAAGATTGGAATTCGTTGGCGAGAACGTGAGGAATGGGCAACGGGTAGCGACCTAGTGCTTTAACCTTGGTTGAGGGCTTAATGATTTCTGTCCATTGCCGGAGAAGTTGTAGTTTGTCTTTTGTTTGATAATAATTTGCTAGCTCTGGAGCCTTTTCTATCATCTGGTTTTGCCAAACTCGCTCCAGGGGAATGTAGTCATCTGGAACCTGAACAGAGAGCCATTGAGCTAAGCTGACTATCATCTAGAATACACAAAGCCAGATAAAATAGGGACTAGAAGATAATCGAATTAAACCGATGCCAGTTCCTAAATTTCTCAGTCTACTCCAACAAGCAAACCTCCAAAACGCCCTC
>JAAUOZ010000201.1 GCA_012034655.1 Leptolyngbyaceae cyanobacterium CSU_1_3
GGTTCCCCTTCTCCCAAGTTGGGAGAAGGGGTTAGGGGATGAGGGCGAAGATCTCCGGCATTGATCAATCCACATTCCTTTGTAAGGGTAGTTGCAAATTCCTTCAGCCTATTTGATCAGGGTTCAAGATCTGGGTATAAGAGAGCGGAAATTAAATCAAGTGAAACAGCCGAGGCGACTGTATTCAGGCAGGCAAGATGCCCGACCTAAAACTCGGTGTAAGTTTAGCTACCTCTTCATTATGAAGGGAAGAGAGAGGAGGGGTAGGCGTATTCCTGCCGTTGCTACTAGTTCTCGGAGTGATTGAGTCTACAATTCTAAACATTAATACTCAAGGTTAAGCCTTAATACTGAAAAACGCCCCAACCGAAAGCTGAGGCGTTTTTGCAGGGAAATAGGTAGAGCGCCTAAAAATGAATCACCTCAGTGGCTGCACAGTTCTCTCAAGGAGTCATTGCAATTGAGCGTTCTCAAATTCTCAATGCTTAAGCGTAAAAAATGGGCAAACAGGGAAAGTAACAATTTGTTGGGTGAGAGAAGCAAGTGAGATTTGAGAAACCTCCATATTTAGAACCCTAATTTAGAACTCCAACGATGGGAACTCTGGCGATTAGAGGTGCTTTTCTAACGTGTTCGAGAGGGTGGTTTTGGGCACGGCACCCACCACCATATCAACGCGCTGCCCACCTTTGAAGATCATAAGCGTTGGGATACTGCGAATCCCATACTTACTGGCAACGCTGGGATTGTCGTCGGTGTTGACCTTGACAACCTTAATTTTGCCTTCGTACTGTGCTGCGATTTCATCGACAACGGGTGCTACCATTCGGCAGGGGCCACACCAAGGGGCCCAAAAGTCTACCAACACCGGAACATCGCTCGCAAGCACTTCTTGATCAAACGTAGAATCTGTGACTTGTGCGGCTGCTGACATGCCTGAATATCCTTGCCTATAATCAATCGACGAGATTCTACCATACCAAAAATGCAGGGGTTAGAATTCACGACAGACATAAATAGATACAATGCCAACCTTTGAAGAAAGAATTATTCACAAAATTGGTGGTGTAAATCGATCGCTTTCTAAATCCTTTGCCGTCGCTTCTCGCCCTCTTTAGAAGCCATAATGTTAGAGAGATCTTGAGAAGGAGGGGGCGATTTTCTGACTTCTGAGGTGAGTCTTCAAACCCAGGCGGGCTTTGATCAAGAGGCTTGTCTAAGCAATTGAGGAACTGACGTATTGCGATCGCCCAAAACCATTACTTTCCCCCAAAAACCATTACTTTCCCAAAAAGGAACCGCCCAAACCGAAGTTCAGGCGGAGTGTGGTGTGAGGAGTGAACGGAAACTTGCGTCTCCGCTTCTTCTATTCTAGACGACGGATTTGTAATTACCCGTGATTGTTTTGCAGGTCGAAAAAACTCTTAAGAATTTGTTTAGAAGCTGCAAAAAGAGTTTGAAAGCCTACTTACCCATCCCCAACTGTTGAGCTTTTTGATACACTTTGCCTTCGGTCAAGAGAGAGGGGGCGATCGTCACTTCAACCTGTTGCATTTCTTTAATATCTTTTGCGCCGAGGGTTCCCATGCTGGTCTGGAGTGCCCCCAAAAAGTTGTGGGTTCCATCATCTAGCTGGGCAGGGCCACGCAGAATTTGCTTGAGGGTTCCGGTTGTGCCGACCCGAATGCGAGTGCCTCTGGGCAAAACGGGGCTAGGAGTTGCCATACCCCAGTGAAAGCCGCGTCCGGGGGCTTCTTGCGCTCTAGCGAAGGGTGAGCCAATCATTACACCATCGGCTCCGCAGGCAATACATTTACAGATGTCACCACCCGTAATCAAGCCACCATCGGCAATAATAGGCACATAGTTTCCGGTTTCGCGGAAGTACTCGTCACGGGCGGCTGCACAGTCGGCGATCGCCGTTGCCTGGGGAACGCCCACCCCCAAAACCCCACGAGAAGTACAGGCAGCCCCCGGCCCGATGCCGACGAGAATGCCTGCGGCTCCTGCTTTCATTAGATTTAGGGTTACTTCATAGGTGACACAGTTGCCAAGGATCACGGGAATTGGCATTTCCTGGCAGAATTTGGTCAAATCGAGGGGGACGATCGTGTCGGGGGCAAGGTGAGCCGTCGAAACAACCGTAGCCTGAACGAAAAACAGATCGGCTCCGGCTCTGGCGACGACCTGACCAAATTGAGCAGCCCCAGCGGGTGTGGCGCTGACGGCGGCAATGCCACCCTGCTGTTTAATTTCTTGAATGCGCTGCTCGATCAATTCGGGCTGGATGGGTTGGGCATAGAGTTCTTGCATCAACGGGACAAATTCCGTCGGGCTAACGGCGGCGATGCGATCGAGAATCGGGTTGGGGTCTACGTAGCGAGTTTGCACCCCTTCTAGGTTGAGAACACCCAGCGCGCCGAGTTCTGACAGCAAAACAGCCATTTTGACATCTACCACCCCATCCATGGCACTGGCGATGATCGGAATTTCGCGCTCAATGCCGCCAATTTTCCAACGAGTATCTGCCAGTTTGGGATCGAGGGTTCGCTGTCCTGGGGCCAGTGCAATTTCATCAATTCCGTATGCTCTGCGGGCGGTTTTGCCTCTGCCAATTTGAATATCCACTCTCTCTTTCCCAAGACTATTTGGATAGAGTATCAAATTTATATCCCTGTTGGCTTTAAGAGAATCGAAACAGTTGAGGCGATCGTGTGCCGTTTAGAGTGTGGATTTGCAATTGTGTGAAGGCAACTAGATGCCGGGTTTCGACTGCGCTCAACCTTCTTTGTAGGGGAGATTTTGAGCATTGAGCGCAGTCGAGATGCATCTTACAATAATTCTGCTTCCTACCTAATAAGTAGGTAGGTGAAATTAAACTTAAGACCCTCATCCCCTAACCCCTGCTCCCAAAATGAGAGAAGAGGAACCCATTTTTCTCCCCTCGCCCGCTCTGGGAGAGGGGTCGGGGGTGAGGGCTAATGGCAGGCATCTGACATTTAATTAAGTCTGTCTACTTAGAAGGTTTTGAAGTACGCCTATAGAATCGTGGAGTTCGTTGGAACGGACTGAAGACCATCCATTTTTCTTCCAGTCCTCTTCAGAGGATTGATTTCCCATGTTGCACGTCTTCTTTAAGGTCGGGATCACTTCTCTGCGCCAACTTCTGGGCGATCGATGACAGAACTGCCCAAAAACTTCTAGAGTGAAGAAGAATAAACTACTCATTTACAAATCCAAATCATGACTTTGGGGAACCTGCGCGACCTTTATCAACAGGTCATTCTTGAGCGCTACAAGAAGCCAAAACACAAGGGAGTGACACATCCGGTTCACCGTCAGCAGCGTGGACACAACCCTTCCTGTGGAGATACGATCGAGATCACGATTCAACTCAGCGAGAGCGGCGATCGTATTGAGGATGTCAAATTTGAAGGCGAAGGCTGCGCGATTGCAATGGCATCGGCTGACCTGATGGCTGAAGCACTGCGAGGCAAAGCAACTGATGAAGCCTTAAGCATGGTGCAGCGCTTTCAGAATATGATGCAGGGCAACGGCGACTTTCCGATCGAGCAGCGCAAATTGAACGTGATGCAAGGGGTGTCACAGTTCCCGGTTCGTATCAAGTGTGCAACCCTTACTTGGCATACGCTCAAAGCTGCCCTCGAAGCCCCAACCCTGGCCAAACCCGAAGCTTTTGTCAGCAACGAATAAGTCTGAGGTCGGGCGAGAGATCTCCAGAAGATTGACCAGAATGTTCTATGTCATCCCTATTCCCTTATGTTTGAAACTCAACAACTCATCACCTCTGCTCAATGGTCGGGCGTTGCCACGATCGTTTGTCTCGTGCTGGCTATTCTCGCCTTTGTCTTCAAATGGGGGATTCGCTTTCGACTGGTGGGCATTACTGGGTTTATGGGTGTGCTAACTGGAGGAATTTTTGCTTTGAGTTTGGGGCTTTATACTCGACCGTCGATTCCGGGGGCGGTGCACTATTCGCGCATTTTTGACACGTCCGCCGATCGAGTTGTGATTGCGGTTGCCCCGACGGTTACAGAGTCGCAGTTAGAAGCCACACTTCGGCAAGCAGCGGCCGATTTATATTCTCCGGGGCGGTTGTCGCAGGGAGCTAGCAATTTGACGGTACGAGTTCGGACGATCGTCCATCCTGAACCCGGATTGTCTCAGCCTCTTTATTTGGGTGAAATTCAACGATCGCTCTCTGTCCGCAACGACGAGCAAGCAACGATCAAAATCGATCGAGAAAATCTCGCCAAGTTGCCCAAAGCCTGAAAACTAAAGTTTATAGTCTAAGCCCTGAAAATCGTTGTTTGTGGGATTCGCTCAGTCCGAATGTCAGTTCAAATGTCAATTCAAACGGATTCTTTAATTTCGTTGGCGATCGCTCCTGCTCAGGTTGTGCGCGGCGGGCGAGTGTTAGAGCAGATGGGAGAGACGATCGCGCGTCTGGGTTGCCGTCCGCTTTGTGTTGGTGGCGATCGAACTTTGAAGGTGATCTCGCCCCGTCTCAAGCCGATTTTGAAGGCACAAAATTTGACGATCGCTCAAGCTTCCTATGGGGCAGATTGCAGTGAGACAGCACTTAGATCTCTTAAGCAAGCTGCGACGGCCCATCAAGCTGATGTGATCATCGGCATCGGTGGCGGCAAAGCCCTAGATGCTGCCAAACTGCTGGCCTACCAGTGTAAATTGCCGATCGTGACGATCCCCACATCGGGCGCAACCTGTGCCGCATGGACTGCGCTCTCTAATGTCTACTCCGAGCAAGGGGCGTTTCTCTATGACGTAGGATTAGCAAAGTGTCCAGATTTGCTGATTTTAGACTACGACTTGATTGCCACCGCCCCCCAAAGAACGCTCGTCGCGGGCATTGGGGATGCGATCGCCAAATGGTATGAAGCCTCCGTCAGCAGCGGCCATTCTGATAAAACGTTTCTGATTGCCGCCGTCCAGCAGGCGCGAGTGCTACGAGATATTCTGTTTCAAAAGTCAGCGATCGCCCTGGCAGAACCAGGCAGCGACCTATGGCGCGAAGTGGTCGATGCGGCTGTCTTGATGGCAGGAGTGATCGGGGGCATCGGCGGCGCACAATGTCGAACTGTTGCCGCCCATGCGGTTCACAATGGGCTAACCCATCTACTCGAAAGCCACGGAACGCTGCACGGCGAAAAAGTTGCCTTCGGGATTTTGGTGCAACTGCGACTCGAAGAAATGATCCAGGGAAGCCAGTTGGCGGCTACTGCGCGTCAGCAGTTGTTGAAATTCTATAGCGAAATTGGGTTGCCCCAGACGCTGACGGATTTGGGGCTGGGAAATGTCACGATCGCCGCCCTACAAATCGCCGCCGAAGTCGCCTGTGCAGAGACTTCTGATATCCATCGTCTGCCCTTCAAAGTAGTTCCCACCCAACTGATGGCTGCCCTGGTTTCAACCACAGCACCCACTGTCAGAGGGGACGATCGCAGCCCCAAAAGTGACGACGATGCAAGGGAGAATTTCAACGCTATAGTCCCCCTAGAAGAGACGCGGTGGGGATGAGCGACGAGGTGATAAGCGGGTTAATCTGATTGACTGACAAAGCGTTTCGCGTAGGTTGGGCTGAGCAAGGCAAAACCCCACCTACGCAAAATGTTTTGCCTTGGGCTTCGTGTCTCAACCTCACCTAACGTGAATTCGGGATAAAGATTGAGAGCCGGGGTAGGTTGCCCGCAGCTTCAGGGTAAGCACGGGGAACCCCTACGGTCAAGGTTCACGCCTTCCTGAGACCCAAGCCTGAACACGCTGAGTCCACAAATTTAAGGCTGACAGATCACTAGTAGAATGCGGCGTAAGTTTGGCAACCACTGGAGGGTTTAGGGTGTGGGGTGTGGGGGGAGAGTGGGTGGATTTCAGCTAAGTGCTACTAGCTAGTTACAAGTGATATTTTGCCAGTCGCCAGATCGTATTTTGCGCCGACAATGCGGAGCTTGCCCTGCTTGATTAAGCCAGCCAGAATTGCAGAACTTTCTATCAACCTTTCAGTCTGGTATTGCACATTAGCAATGATGAAATCTTGTTCAGGCTTTTCTGCTTTAGCGCGAGCGCGCTCTATAGCAGGCTTGATTTCTTCCACAAATACGCCCACTCTTCCTGGCAACGGCTCACCCTTAACAGCAGCAGAAACTGCGCCACATCGTGCGTGCCCCAGCACCACAATTAGCTGCGAACCCAGCGCGGCTGAGGCAAACTCTAAACTGCCGATCGAAGTTTGGCTAGCCACATTTCCAGCAACCCGCACCACAAACAAATCGCCCAAGCCCTGATCAAATACAATTTCGGCGGGCACTCTGGAGTCGGCGCAGCCCAAAATTGACGCGAAAGGATATTGGGCAAGCGAGGTTTCTTGCAGCCGCAAGCGCGATTGGTTGGGGTTCTGTCTCTTTTCATCGACAAACCGCTGATTCCCTTCTATCAGACGTTGGAGGGCCACACCTGGAGGGACAGGTTGGGGTTTGGTAGCAGGAGTTTTTGGTTGCTGGGCGATCGCGGCATCTGGCTGCCAGAGTAGACCACTGCTGGCCGTTGCTGCCATCCCAACTCCACCCAAGCCTGCCAATTTCAAGAAAGAACGGCGGCCTACAAATCCATTCATTCGACTCATTTTAAATCGCCTCAGATGCACTAAACAATTGGTTGTTTAACGGTGATAGCTCGTAGTTTGAGCCATTAGTCTCGACACCTTCAGGCAGAGGGCACGGCAGTGCTGTGCCTCTACCTGAAGGTGGGCAAACCATTGGTATGACTAGCTCGTATGAGCAAAAACTTTATCACCTGGATCATGTATATCAGAACACTGGTTCAATAATTCATTGAAAGCTGAATAATGATGTAACGATTTTTGGATAGTTGAATTCATTTTCTTCATAATTTTTAATACTTCATAGTTTTAAGAGACTCCCAGGAAATTGGAAGCCGTTCTGGGTTAAGATGTCTAACTCAAAATCCATTATTTTCACTTCCCCCCCTAAGTCATGAACTTAAACTGGATTATTCCTGCCGATCGGCTGCGATCTCTCCCGCCTTACGTCTTCGCGCGTCTTGATGAACTGAAAGCAAATGCACGAGCGCAGGGAGTTGATCTGATCGACTTGGGAATGGGCAATCCAGATGGGGCTACGCCAGCGCCGATCGTTGAAGCTGCTACTGCCGCTCTCAAAGATTCTAAAAATCACGGCTACCCGCCCTTTGAGGGCACTGCCAGCTTTAGAAAAGCCATCACCGATTGGTATCGTCGTCGCTATGGGGTCAACCTTGATCCCGATGGAGAGGCGCTTCCACTGTTGGGTTCTAAAGAGGGGCTGACCCATTTGGCTCTGGCGTATATCAATCCGGGAGATCTCGTGCTAGTGCCCAGCCCAGCCTATCCGCCTCATTTTCGCGGGCCGCTGATTGCGGGGGCAGACATTCATCCTCTGGTGCTTAAGGCCGATCAAGATTGGCTAATTGATTTGGCGGCGATTCCCGATCGGATTGCCGAACGCGCCAAAATCCTCTACTTCAACTATCCCAGCAACCCTACAACCGCCACGGCTCCCCGCGAATTTTTTGAGGAAGTGGTCGCCTTTGCTCGTCGCTATCAAATTCTATTGGTGCACGATCAGGCCTATGCAGAATTGGCATTTGATGGCTATCAGCCCACCAGTTTGTTAGAAATTCCGGGGGCAAAGGAGATAGGCGTTGAGTTTCATACTCTGTCAAAAACCTATAATATGGCGGGTTGGCGGGTTGGTTTTGTGGTGGGCAATCGCCATGTGATTCAAGGACTCAGAACGCTGAAAACCAATCTCGACTATGGGATTTTTGCCGCCCTGCAAACCGCCGCCGAAACGGCGCTCCAGTTGCCCGACAAATATCTGGTCGAGGTGCAAGATCGCTATCGCACACGTCGCGACTTTTTGATCAAAGGACTCGAATCGCTGGGGTGGTCTATTCCCACACCCAAGGCGACTATGTATTTGTGGATTCCTTGCCCAGTGGGATCTGGCTCTACCGATTTTGCGCTGTCGGTGTTGCAGAAAACTGGTGTAGTGGTGACACCAGGCAATGCTTTTGGGGTAGGTGGCGAAGGCTATGTACGAATTAGCCTGATTGCCGATTGCGATCGTCTGGGTGAGGCGCTCGATCGCTTCCGGCAATCTAATATTCGCTTTGTTTAAGGAATCGCTTAAGTGACGGTTTTTTGGTGTTGCTGAATTCAGATCTAAATTCAGACAACATCTTGTTTTGGGGTCTGTGTGACGATCGCGTTGAAGATGTTCTGCCCCACGGCAGAACATCTGTAACCTTTACTGGCTGTTACGCACCAGAAACAGGGAAGACAACTTCAATGACTTGAGAGACAAAAAATGCAAGCCCAACCCCACAAATTACCAAACCAGCAGAGCGTAGTTTATCGGACGCAGGCTGAGCTTCGCTGGCTTGACCCAGACTTTTTCGACCTGAGACAATGGCTTTGCCCATCCAAAATGCCAAAAGCGATATAGCAAGTTGAATGACTGTAAAACCTGCTAAATAAGCTAATAGCGGAGTCGTCTCAGCCCCAAAAATAGCTTCGCCATAGGCATAGCCATGAAACAAGCCTGCAACTGCCGACAAACTTGCAACCATCCAGGTATTCAGGCTATCTTTTCTGGCAAGCAAAACCCCAAACAATACAATAGAGCCAGAAACCAACAATTCAACCCCTGGAACATTGATCTGTGCTACGTGTAGCCCCGCACCCAACATTGCTGCCAGCACAAACGCGATCGGAATCAAAATTCCTTGCTTTCGGGCAGCAGCTAATAGACCAACCGCCACAATAAAAGCAAAGTGATCAGGCCCAATCAGTGGGTGAGCCATCCCAGCCATAAAGCCTTCAAGCAGGTTAGAAGGCATTTTGCCATCCATCGCGTGGTGGGCAAGTGCAGGAGTTGTTACCAGTGACAGAGCGAACATTAGAGCAGCAAGTAACCCCGTTTGCCGCAATGCTTTGGATGAGCGATCGAATCTAGAAATCTTGAACTGATTCATCAATCTGTGCCTCGCAGATATAAATAAAATGGTTTCAATCATCGGTGGGCATCCTGGCTAAGAGATGTTTTCTCTCCTCACAGTTGCGGGACAGCGCTGGACTTACACCAAACTTTCCCCGTTACCTCTGGCGGTTGCTCTCCGACAGAACCGATGGAGTGAGCATATCACGCTTGAACGAAGAACCTGACAGATTCAAACCTAAATTTATTAATGCAAATCGATCGACACAATCTTCAAATTTCACCCTAGCTATTACACAAACATGACTACAAAACAACTCGAAATCTTGTATTTTACCGCTCTACTAACTTGTTAGGAAATTTTTAGCAAAGAAGTGACCGTTGCCTTCGACTTTGCTCAGCCAGCTTGCGCCCTGAGCAAAGCTAAAGGGCATTTTTAGAAATCGCCTCATTTCAACAGCGTGTCAATTCACCAACCTGTTATCTCGATGTCAATCCATCAATTGCAACACATACCGCCAATACCGTATTCCAAAATGGCGAGGTAGCTCATTCTCTTGTTTGAATCCCAATCTTTCATACATCCGTCTTGCGGCTACCATCAACTCGCTCGTATGTAGCCCAACCACCTGTGCTTTGTCTTGTTTAGCGCGATGGACACATTCCCAACTGAGTTGCTGTCCAATTCTATGGCCCCGATGCTGTGGCGATACTGCCAACATCCGCAGCGATGCCCACTCTGGGTTAAACAGGCGACTATCCGACACTCCAGGAGGATGGTAAACCACCGACCCGACTAACTCTTGACCTTGTTGGGCAACAATCAATCGTCCTGGCTTTGCTACTTCTGCCACATTGGATAAGTTGTTTTGCATTGTCTCCCAGTTGTCTGAAGTGAGGAGATGAGCATATTCTCGATATGCCTCCACAGTCAGCAATGCAATATCACTAAACTCTTGGGCACGGGCATCTCGGATAATTGCAGCCATGAACGCTTGTTCTCTTGCATAGAGCCTTGTGTAGATTTATTTAATCTAGTTCTGCTTGTGAGAAGACAGTAGGAAGGAAGGAAGGAAGGAAGGAAGGA
>JAAUOZ010000202.1 GCA_012034655.1 Leptolyngbyaceae cyanobacterium CSU_1_3
AGAATGCAACTAGGGTAGGGCATACCCGAAGTAACGCTTGGGGAGAGTCCCACCTCTGGGCTAGACGCTGCAAGGTATCTAGTTTAAGTGGTCTCGGTGAGCCAAGAATCCCCATCCGCCATGCGGTGGGGAGTGTCAATTTCCATTCTCCCCTACTGGTTGCTTACCATGTCTGCTCAAAATCCAGTTATTTTGACCCAAGAAGAAGCACAGAAAATTCTCAGGCAGTTTATTTGTGTCGATCGCACTACCCCAGTTTCGCTAGACTATGGGCTAATTCGATCGGCTTTGCTGCTCGTCGTCAATCAGTCTGATTATCAAATTTTTGGCGTGTGTGCCGATAGCCTTGAGCACGGGAAACAGGCACTCTACAGCTATTTGAGCGCTCTAGGCTACGTAGATTTGCCAGACATTGCGGCGACGATCGAGGGGGCAGTTTACATCAAGCACAATCCCAAAACCGAGCGCTCTTACGCAAAACCGTATACGGGGGCTGATCGCGGCGTATTGGTTTCGTGTCAGTCGGCCTACGATGGGGATGTAAACGAGACGTTTGGGCATTTGCCGATCGATCTGTTTTCAAGGGAATGACGGGTACGACCATCCCAACTGTGCAAAATTTTCGGGCTGCCCTCATCCCGCTCTAGGAGAGGCATTGAGGATGAGTAGCAAGAGCTTAGTCGTTGAACTGACGTTAATATCCAAAATTAGCCCAAATCAACGAATTGATCTGGGCCCGATTTGCTAAAAGTCAGTCGTTTTATAGGGGGAGTGACTGACGGTTTGTGATGGAGATGGATTCCTTCTCTAATTTCTAGATTACTTACTTCTTTTCAAAAACAGGGGAAAAAGATAAGTTTTTTTGTATTACGATATACAGCTTTACAATCAGCTTTGCTTGCCTAGTTCCCGCGATCGCAGCCAGGCCGCTTTCACCGCTTCAATGAGTGCCGATCGAAACCCCGATTTCTCTAGCTGGGCAATACCTGCGATCGTCGTCCCCCCTGGGCTGGTGACGCGATCTTTAAGCACCGCCGGATGGATGCCTTCTTCTTGCAACAGTTGAGCCGTGCCACGTACCGTTTGCAGGGCAAGTTGCAGGGCGATCGCTCTCGGCAAACCTGCGGCAACTCCCCCATCCGCCAGACCTTCGATCATCATCGCCACATAGCCCGGCCCAGAACCCGATAGCCCCGTTACCGCATCCATCATCGATTCGGGCACTTCTACCACTTCGCCCACCGTTTCTAGAATGCGTCGCGCCTGCTCTAAATGGTGGGGTTGCGCGTGCCGTCCAGGAGCGATCGCGGTGATCCCCGCACCGACGGCGGCTGGCGTGTTGGGCATCGCACGAATCACAGGCTGATTGGGAAAAGCAGTCTCCAAGTGTGCGATCGGCGTTCCTGCCAGAATTGAGATTATTAGCGCATTGCGAGTCTCAGAATGATTTGCCAGGGCGATCGTCACCGAGTCAAATATCTGTGGTTTGATTGCCAAAAATAGAATTTCATTGGCATTCGCCGCAGCGTGATTTTCCTCTGTCACCTGCACCTGATATCGTTGCCTCAAAAATCGCGTCGCCTTGGTTGTGGCTCGCTCACCAGCATTTCTTCTGGCAAATAAACCTCTCCAACGATCAGACGGGATAACAGGGCTTCCCCCATCATCCCGCCGCCAATCATTCCAAATTTAATAGTCAAGTCAATTCCTAGAAATATCAACAGAATTGGGCAAGGGAAAGGCAAGGGCGCGTCAGAAAGCTTAGCTAGATTTGGCTATTTGACTCGTAAGCGCTGTGTTTAAGCTTTCTGACCCAAGGTATAGAGATGAATTCCCTCGCGATCGACTCATCTCTCTCTGCCTCATTTCATATCTATTGAGCCATTCTCGCTTGCTCAGTAGCCCAGGCAGGAGTCGGGGCAGCAGGGCGAGCAGGGCGGGCAGCAGGTGCAGGTTGCGGCACTTCATGAATCACACCAGACTGGGTGCTAACCTGAACACAACTCGGAGTAAACAAGAAAATGCTTTCGCCAATGCGCTCTTGATGACCATCGATCGCATAGGTTCCACCCGCTACGAAGTCAACGGCTCGTTGAGCTTGGTCGGGGTCCATAATTGTGAGATTCAACACAACAGATTTGCGCTCACGCAATGCTTGGATGGCTTGGGGCATCTCCTCAAAGGTGCGAGGCTCCATCACGACTACTTCCGAAATACCATTCACTGCTCCGGGCATCCCAATCACATTATTCATACCGCTACTTACACTTGTGGTTCCGATGGTTGTTGGCTCTGTTGCAATGGCTGCCCGATCGCGAAATCTTTGGCGACGCGCACGAGTTTCTTCGTCGTTCGTTATGTTGGCGGCAGGGGCGGGGTTCTCTTCTTGATAGAGGGTTTGGTATTCCTGTCCATCCATTTCGTCGTATTCGTATTCGTAATCAACTTGTTCGTTCAAACCAACAAAATCCCGTAGCTTGCTGAAGATACTCACGATTCACGCTCCATCACGATCTGTGTTGTTGTGTACGCTAGTGTACTGACAAATCTGTTTTTGACAACTGTTATTTAGCAAGAAAAAGCTAGTCACAGTTTTTGTTATACAGACTCCTTAAGCTGATGCAAACTATATGTTTTTAAGCAAATTTTAAGTTTTGCTTACAGCGTTAGGGAGACTATGACATTGCCAACCCCAATTAATGAACAATCAGTATACATGCAGTTCTGAAAATGAATCGTCTTTTTCAATTTTTTCAACGATTTTTGCTTGTGGCTGCAATTGTATCGGGTATTGATCGAATCGATCACAGAATGTGAAATTTTTAGATTTATTTCTCCATTGGGTGTGAGCGATCGCCTTCATAGATTCCCTCGAAGTTCAAGTATTTGGGGCGGCAGCAACACGGAGACCAATTGCTCCGCTTTACTCAAGAGATCTGACAGCTAGAAGCCAAGCGATAGAGCGTTTCTATCGCTAACCTAGGCTGCTTAATAACGATAAGCAACCCTATTGCAATGTCGCAGAAACTGAGCCGATAACGGCGCACTCGATCTGCAAAATAAAGGGCGATGTTGCAAATCGTGCAATTGGACTGGTAGGGGTCAATTTGAACGCTGTCCGTTCGGCTTTCAACTTCAAGCCAGATTACCCAACACGTTTAGCCCAAGCCGATTTGCTTATCAGGCTTTTTACAATATCACCTTTCTTTGAGATCGTCACCGCAACTTTAAAAAGCTTTTTTGCCACTTATCTGTAGTCAAGATCTCCAGTAGTTGAGGTCGCTATGCGGTTAATACAGTTAAGGTGGCACTCTATCTGTTGAGTATCAAATTCTACGACACGATCGTTGATTTATTCATTAAAATCACGGTTATTGGAGGCGGCAACTCATTCCTCATCATCCCTAAGTAGGTGTGAGTTAGCAGTCAAGTTTGGGAAGCCTGCTGCTTGAATTTTATAAAGGCAATCTGGGGCGAGACCCCTCATCCCAAAGTGCCAGACTTGCGCGTGCCAAACAAAACTCGCCCCGGACGAATCATCGTTGCCCCGGCTGCGATCGCTAATGGGTAATCGTCAGACATGCCCATCGACAGATGAGACAGTTGCAGGTGGGGTAGGTTTTGTTGCCGAATTGTCTCCGCAAGGGTGCGGGTGCGGGTGAATACATCCAAAGTTTCGTCAGTCCCCAAACCGAGGGGCGGAATGACCATGAGGCCTTGAATATTGAGATTTTTGCAGGCACTCAGATCGGGCAAATCTGCCAAAAGATCCGTCGCCGTCCAACCCGATTTGTTGGGATCGGGCAACAGTTTGACTTGCAAACAGATCTGCGGTTTGATAGGACAACCCTCGGCGAGACGATCGAGCCGTTGGGCCAGCTTGAGACTATCGACAGATTGAATCCACTGAAAAAGCTCGATCGCCCGTTGAGCTTTATTGCTTTGCAGATGCCCGATCAAGTGCCAGTTGACATCTTTGAGATCCTTCAGTTGTTCTTGTTTGGTCTCGGCTTCTTGAACTCGATTTTCACCAAAGTCTCGCACCCCCGCTGCATAAGCAGCCCGCATTGCTTCTACCGAAACCTGCTTCGTGACGGCAACAATTCGCACGTAGTCAGGAATGGCTTGGCAAAACGTTTGGATATGGTGCGTGAGGCGATCGAATTCAGCAGTTTCAATCATTAGTTTCAGTTATTAACTTGGCAACCCCAGATCCGACCGGAGCACTGGGGCTGAGTTTCGGCTCCGCTCAACTCACAGAGCCGTTGAGGGATGAGCCAAATCGAAGCATGACCCCCAAAACCTGCAAGAACAACCATCGCCGAGTTAATGTTGGACTCAATCATTCGTTGGACTCAATCATTAGACTGAAATCCATAAGCCTAGAGAGATGATCTAGAGTCAGACACCCGTAGAAATTTGCCCTGACTTGGAGTTTTGGCTTAATTAAGGTTTTTGATCTAGGTTTTTGATCTAGGTTTTTGGAGCTAGTAGCACTTAGCTGAAATCCACCCACTCTCCCTCTAAAACCCCACACCCTAAACCCCACACCCTAAACCCTCCAGTGGCTGCCAAACTTACGCCGCATTCTACTAGGTTTTTGATCTAGGTTTTTTGATCTAGGTTTTTGGAGCTAGGCTTTTAGGACGATCGTCATCAATGCCAGATTTTCCCCATCCTAAAATCTACCCTAAAGTTAAAAGCTTTTATTGAAACGTGCGTTTGTGCACAATCTGAACTTGGTCATATTCTTTATTTAGACCAGTTCGGCGCAACATTCGCATTCGATTTTCAACCAAAACCTTAGCCTCTGCACGGCTGATTGGCTCAAACTCAATGCCATCTGAACCATTGTCTACCAAAAAAAAGAGGCGCTGGGCGTAAAGCGTACTAAACAGTTCTCGCTTTTCCTCAACCAAGCATACTCTGAATAGCAAACCAAAGGTTGGGTGATTCAGGTAATTCTCAATGCTCATTCAGTTTTTTTGCTCGGAGGGCTACACATAGAGAGAACAAAGATGGAAGCATTCACGATTGGAGGCATTCACAACCATAGAGAATAGCAAATTGTAGTGAACATATTTGGGTTTGCGCTTCCGTAATTCTGCTAAAACTTGTTAAAACGCTGACTTTGGGGATAAAACAGCGATCGCAATTCAGTTTTTGCCCCTCAAAACCACCCCAGCTAGGGTTGATTGATTGCTGAATTTGCAGAAGTTGCTAGATTCTATCGCTCGACAGTGCCAGCTTGCGAATCGGAATTCACGATCGCCATTACTTTTGGAAGGCAGGGCGGCGAATTTGGAGCAAAACATCGATCGGATAGCTTGTTGATTTCATCAATCAAACTGTGCTCACAGTTCCGGTCATAGTACTACTCATTTAAGCATTCTTGATTAATTAACTATAGTGTTTTCTTTTCTTTCAGAAAATCAAACATCTTGAGCATTGCTAAATCATTAAGATTTCTTATTGGCTTAGATATCTTAATATTCACTGTAGCAGTTTTTCTCAATTAGTCAGCAATAGTTAACGCATGATCAACAGTGATGTTATTTGGATTCAGCAAATTCTCCTCTGCCCTGCGATCGTTCAGATCTGGCAACCTCAGAGAAAGGAGGGATGAGGCGAGTCATTCTTGCCCCCAGCGCTTAGAGAGTTACCTTAGATCTATCAATCTTGAGTCCCCAATTTGGAGGTGCTAAATAATAGAGAAACCTGCTGGCAGCTTCATTATTTCAAGCACCCGATGCGTCTTTGGGGTAATAATTACGAATCTCACTGTTTCTAGAACCGTCTTTTGGTGTCTGGCTCAAAATTCGCTAAGATAAGACTAAAGCGGAATCAGTCCGACCTCTACTACTATTTGTTTGTTGTTTGTTGTTTGATTGAGATCTATCTACTCTACCTACTCTACTTACCCTTGAGATTAAGTTCATGGCTTCTGTTGTTTTAGTTGAGAAGAAAAAGTTAGCAAAGCCGCCTCTAGAGATTCATCATCTGGGCGATCGAGTCTTGCGCCAGCCCGCCAAGCGGATCGCCAAAGTTGACGCAGAAACTCGGCAGATGATCCGGCAAATGTTGCAAACGATGTATAGCGAAGATGGGATCGGGTTAGCCGCTCCTCAAGTCGCCATCAACAAGCAACTGATTGTGGTAGATATTGAACCCGACAACGCCGCCAGACCACCCCTGATTTTGATCAACCCCGTCCTTAAATCCTTTAGCCAAGACATCGAAGTCGAGCAAGAAGGTTGCCTGAGTATTCCTGGTGTCTACTTAGATGTAAAGCGGCCCGGCACGATCGAAGTTTCCTTCAAAGATGAGCAAGGTCGCCTACAAACCCTCACCACCGATGGGCTGCTCGCTCGCGCCATCCAGCACGAAATTGACCACCTAAACGGCGTTTTGTTTGTCGATCGGGTAGAAAATAAATTGGCACTCAACCAGGAGCTTGCTAAGAAAGGATTTTCGGCGCAGGCAGTCAAGTCGCTCTAAGAAAATTCTCCCGCGATCGAAACTTGCAAACATTGATTTACCTATTTATTTATTTGCCTGCAAAGGGTTTTGTAACATGACTCCAAAAAGTGGTGTGTTTCTGGGCGGTTCTTGTGTCGCGGCGATCGCGGCGGTGGGTTCTGTGTTTGAGCTATCATCGGGCGAGGCTCAGCTAGGGGGGTTGGTAACGGGGATCATTCTGACGATCACGGTTCCCCTGACTGCGATCTTCTTCTATGCCGCCGTTTTAGATGCGAGAGCAAACCAGCGCTAGACTTCATTTTGCGCCTGTCTTGTTAAGCACTTGTAAGAAAGTGGAGTATTAGTATCAAGGGTGTTCAATGTTAGGTATAGAATAATGCCTGTAGTCGGCACAGCCTAACATCTTCTGCCGGATGCCTCTGGCTTACGCCAACTGTTGGAATCCGCGACAATGACGGGTCAAAAGCTCCCTCTCGCTTTCCTAAGGCAACTGCCCTGCGGAAGCTCATTAGAACAAAAGCAGCCAAGCTACTCGCTTCCGGTGAAGGGGGTCGTTGCGATCGGGCGTGACCCTCGTTGCCAGATCGTGTTAGATCCGCTTGTGCATGCGTCCGTTTCGCGTCGCCATGTGGAGATTCGCCCCACTGCCGCCACCACCGAGAGCGGGCTGCCCACCTGGTGGGTGTGTGATCTCAACAGTTCCAACGGCACTTTTCTCAATAGCAGGCGGCTACGAGGCTGCAAAGTCTTGAAGGCCAACGATCGTGTGTCGTTGGGGAGGCATGGCCCAACCTTCGTGTTTGAGTATCGATCGCTCACAAATTCTACCTCCGACGTGGCGGCTATTACCCCTCGACCGATGACTCGTGCACCGATTCCTGGTGTGGCCCTGCCGCGAAGTGCAGTGACGCTGACTCAGCTATTTCCCATTTTGTCTACTGGGCGCGAACTGACCCAAAAAGCATATCTTGCACCCGCCATAATCACGATCGGCTTTGTGGTAGCGATGTTTATGGCAGTGGGTCAGGCGATCGTCTTCAATTTGCTGTTAGCAGGGTATATTGCGCTGGTGGCTTTCTATTGTGTCTATCAGCTTTGTGGCAAGCGCAAGCCCTGGTGGATCTTGTTGACTTCGGCGATGGCGACGGTGGGGTTGCTGAGAAGCCCAGTTTTGCCGCTGTTGATTATTGTGTTTCGGCAAGCGCTTCCGGGGCAGGTTCCGGTTCAAGGGGAACCGATCAACCTCCTGGTGCTGTTGATTCGCATGTTTTTTGGGGCGGGTCTGATGGAGGAATTGCTCAAGGTTTTGCCATTGATCGGCTTTTATCTTCTGGGACGATCGCTGCCCTCCCCGTGGAAGGAGCGCATTGGCATTGCGGAGCCGTTGGATGGAATTTTGCTGGGGGCAGCGTCTGCGGTGGGGTTTACATTGCTCGAAACGTTGGGGCAATATGTGCCGGATATTATTCAAAATACGACGTTACAGTTGGGCGATGACCCGCGACAGTTAGGTTTGCAGTTACTAATTCCCCGTGTGTTGGGTTCTATTTCTGGGCATATCGCCTATAGTGGCTACCTGGGCTATTTCATTGGGTTGAGCGCGTTAAACCCCAAGCAAAGCTGGCTAATTTTGGCGATCGGCTATCTTACGGCTGCGGGTCTGCACGCCCTTTGGAACACCACCGGGTCATTGAGTCCTTTGCTTCTAGCACTGGTTGGGATCTTATCCTACGCATTTTTGGGGGCTGCCATTCTCAAAGCCCGAACGCTATCGCCGACGCGATCGCAAAACTTCGCCACCCGTTTAAGACGATGAGTTTTTGAGCAATATTCAGTCCAGGGGCCACTTCTCAGATTGAGTCGGGTTAGGAATGTGGATTGATCAATGCCGGAGATCTTTGCCCTCACCCCAAACCCATCTCCCCAGGGCGATTAGCCCTCAAAGCCAGACCCTTGTCTAGCTCCTCTTTCTGTTTGGGGAGCAGGAAGCTGGGAGGATGAGGGCACTTTGAGCGGCATCGAATTCACCTTAAACTTTACCCTTGAAGCTGAATTCAATTTTCCTTCTTTAGAGAGACGATACCCAATCAAGTGCTGTCTACGCTGAGATCACAATCTAGAGGCATAGCCTTCAGACTGTCGATTTCTAGAACACGATCAGAACCCACTTGAACATGAAACCCAACCGACGCTATAGACAGGGTGTTCTTCCCCTCAGCCTTATTGCCTTAGCAGTTTTCTCAAGCAATCTTCAAGCAAAGGCAGAAGATCCAGATTCACCCGATGCTCTGCCGCTAGAAAGCCCGATCGTCGCGCCTGCTGCGCCATCTCAGCCAGCACTGCAAAAAGTTGCTATTCGAGTAGTTGAGCCAATTCCAGGAGAGGCAGAGACTTCTGCAAATCAGTTGAGCGAGTCGATCGTTCATGACCCATCCCTCACTCGAACAAATGCCACGGGGAGTGAAACGATCGTACCCAGCACCCTTCCGAATGTAAGCACACTCACATCGCCTATTATATCTAACACATCGGTGGCTCCAACTTTACTAGAGTCCGACACAGTTAGAACGAACTCCATCACGATTCCCACCCAAGAAACCACCCAGCCTGGCTCGATCGCTCAATCTACCACCGAAGTATCTCCGGGACGAGTGACACGATCGGGGTCTAGTTATATAGGCGTAGGTGGCAACATTGGACTCGGTAGTGGAGACACGCAGCTAGGGCAGGGCAGTTTTGCAGTGTTAAGTAAGGTTGGTCTATTGCCGTCTGTGTCGGTTCGTCCAGCTTTTTTGTTCAGCGACAACTTAACAATCCTCATACCCGTTACTTACGACTTTAGCTTTGGCCAAGGGCCTACGGAGAATCTTAATTTTAGCGCTGCTCCCTATTTGGGAGTTGGGGTGGCTATCTCGACTGGAGATGGTGCAGATGTGGGATTGTTACTTTCGGGCGGCATTGATGTACCCTTGAGTTCTCAATTTACGGCAACTGCTTCG
Organism: Leptolyngbyaceae cyanobacterium CSU_1_3; assembly: GCA_012034655.1. GTDB lineage: Bacteria > Cyanobacteriota > Cyanobacteriia > Leptolyngbyales > Leptolyngbyaceae > JAAUOZ01. The sequence continues at coordinate 9,480 of JAAUOZ010000202.1, forward strand.
GTGAATGCTTCGGTAACAGGTGAAGCGGCCGTGGGAGTGTTGTTAGGGGTTGGTTACAACTTCCAAGGGTTCTAAAAATCTAAAATGTGGGATGCTCAAATTTGCAATTGGTATGCACATCCCATACTACTTTAAGGGACTTCAAAGCTTGGACTTTGCTTGAACTTTGCATGGCTCCTCCTTCTCCGCAGGGAGAAGGAGGCTGGGAGGAAGTCGAAACTCGGCATCTCGTTTGCTTTAATTTCACCTCACCTCACTCACTAAAGTTAAATTAACTAAAGTCAAAGGGATGGTTGAAGTTAGAGGGATGTCATTACCTGTGTCAATTCGTTAGACAGATTTACATTAGAAAGCTCATTTTTTCTAAACAACACCCCTGCTAGAAAGTAGGTGTTGCCCGAATAGAAAGCTTGGTGATTTTTCTGCAATTGGGCAATGTGATTTCTGACTTTTGGTTCTGAACTGTAATAACCAAATTGAAGCGGTGTCACCATAAAGTCTTCGATGCTGTAGCCATTAGCCATTGCTTCAGCGATCGTATTTACTGGGTTTGAGTAGCTAGATACGAGCACCATCACATTAGGATATTCCAGCCTTAACAACGCATTTGTAA
>JAAUOZ010000203.1 GCA_012034655.1 Leptolyngbyaceae cyanobacterium CSU_1_3
ACAACTCGAAGCTTTGGGAGAAGCGTTACTCGATTTCGCTGATGTCACAAAATTTTAGAAAGCTTGCCTGACAAGAAACAAAAGTTTAGAAAAAAGCGATCGTGAACCTCCCGCCTCCCCCCTTCACCTCTTCACCCCTCTACTCCCCCCTTCAACCAGGTATTCTTCCAGGTCATCAAGAAAAAGATTTATTCCAATAGGGCCATAAAAATCCCAGATACTTCCATTAACAATGTAAGCATGACCATTCTTAACAGCATCCAAAGATTGGATTAGAGGGTTTTGATAAAAAGCCTTGGAGGAGGTATTAAAATCAATAAAAAACATAATATCGGCATCAAAATCACTGATTACCTCGAAACTAATACCAACATATTCATCTGGCTCTAGAAGAGCGGGTTTAACTTTAAGCCCAATATCTTGAAAAACCTGGAGATGACTTGCCCAATTACCCGGAATAGAGAGGTGGTTCTGATGGTAGCCGAGAACCGAGATTTCAGAACTGATTAAGCGATCGCTTAACTGCTCTTTAACGTTTGATATTCGTTGTTCGTATTGATTTAGAATTTCTTCTGCTTCCTTCTTTTTTCCTGCAATTTCAGCAATTTTTCTAAAATTCTCCTTGATTGGAATTCTATTTCTGAAAACGTCTGTAAGTACAGTAGGAGCAACTTTAGATAGCTGCTCGAATGCTAGTTCAGACTGATCTGCCATAAGAATTAAGTCTGGTTTTAGCTTCAAAATCTTTTCCACAGAAGGAGTGGCTTCTACTCCTACTATTTCAATTCCTTCAACTAATTCAGGCAATAACGCCGGAAAATATCTTTTTCCACTCCAATCTTGACCATTACCAAAAGAATCGACTACTGTGCCTACTGGTTTGATGCCGAGAGCTAGTAAAGGATCGAGTACGGCAGGAACATCTAAAGCAACAATGCGCTTTGGTTCCAGTGGGATACAGGCTTCACCGCGTCTATACTTGATGACTCGACACTCAGACACGGCTCCCGCTTGTACGATTGAAAGATTGTTTTCTTGGGTGCTGGGCTTGTGGCAAGCTGTAATAATCAACAAAACTGATAAAGCCACTCCTGCTAGTGGCTTTATCAGCCGAGGTATTCGGTGGGTCATCCTGATCCTTTGGATGTTGCTTATGAAATCAAACAAGATTCTGCTGGAGCACCTCTCCTTCGTAAGGGGAGACTAGAAGGGGTTAGACTGGGACTTTGGATTATGAGTTAAAACTCCCAACTGAGAGAACCCACAATTGTAAAAGGTTTACCCCTGGTGGCACTTAACGTGCCGAAAGATTGTTCGACATAGTTTATATCAAACAAATTGCGAACATTGAGCGCTGCCCTAAAACCACCTCTTCGATAAAAAAGCGATGCATCCGTTCGGAGATAATCTCGGAGTATTGTCTCGTTTGCCAGGTCGCTCGCCGCTCACCGACATAAAATAGTCCTAATCCCAATCCCTTCAAATCTCCCCGCTGAATTTCATAAGTTGTCCAGAGACTAACTTGATTTTCGGGAACGTTGGCTAATCGGTTGCCGACAGGAGTAGAGTTATCCTTCGTGACTTCGGCATCTGTATAAGTATAGGAACCAATGACTTTCCAACCGGGCAAAATTTCACCTGCAATATCCAACTCAATCCCCTGGCTGCGCTGTTCCCCAGTCTGAATAGAGAACCCTTGGGCAGCCAGTACGGGATCGGGATTGGGCGTGATCACATTGGTTTTAGTCAAGTGGTAGGCGGCTAAGGTAGTGGAAAGTCTGCCATCTAGAAAATCTGCTTTGACTCCAACTTCGTACTGAGTTCCCACCGTTGGCTCAAAGTTTCTCGATCCATCTGCTGCAAATCCGAAGGTGAAGGGTCTAAAGGAGCGACTGTAGCTGGCATAGAGGGAAACTGTATCGCTGGGTTGATACACTAGACCAATTCGGGGGCTAAAGGCACCGTCATTTAGAGAGCTACCCTCAAAACCAGTTCTTTGAATCTCATCGGAAACCCAATCATAGCGACCTCCAATCAGGAGCTTTAGGTTATCACTAAATGCAATTTGATCCTGAAGGTAAAGCCCGTAAGACCGACTCGCACGATTGAAGTTGTTGAATCTTAAGATGGGAGTGCCTGGGACATCGTAGTTGGGATTAAAGATATCAAGATCGGGCAGACCACTGACATCCAAAAAGCTGGTATCATCATTCACATTAAAATCGTTCACATCAAACCCCACCAAAACCTGATGCGAAATTGAGCCAGTGTTGAATCTTCCCAACAAGTCGATTTGTCCAAAATAGTTGTCTAGCCTAATGAGAGAATTTTGACTAAAACCATTAGAGAATGTCAAAAAGCGCTCATCCCGAATCCCATCGAAGAAAGTTCCGTTGAGCCTATAGCGGCTCAACTCGATCGCAAGGCTGTTCCGGATTTGCCAGTTATCGCTAAAGCTGTGGTTGAATGTATAGCCAACTCTTTGTGTCTCAAATGACGCATTATCTGTATTCAGATAGCTCGTAAATAAATTTCGCGGGGTGATGAAGCTACCATCCGGACGGATCACATCTGAGAAAAAGGCTCCAGCGTCTAAAGTGGCACGGTTAAATTCGTAGTAGAGTTTCAGGCTGGTTTGTTTACTAAAGTTGATAGTGATAGAGGGCGCAATTGAATACTGCTCACTACCGGTGAATTCTTTAAAGCCATCCTGTGTTTCATACCCAGCAATCAGGCGGTAAAGCACTTTTTTATCAGTTGTCAGAGGACCTGAGAAATCAATAATGGGTTGATAAAAATTACGATTTCCTGCCTGAAATTCAAGCCTGTAATAAGGTTCACTTAACGGTTGCCGCGTCACCGTATTGACAATTCCCCCCGTCTCGATCGCACCAAAGAGAACTGAGGCAGGACCTTTGAGAACTTCTACTCGCTCGATGGTGCCAATGGGATCTAACCCGTCGAACTCATTGCCTTGAGAAAATCCGTTACGGAAGTTGCCTATTTGCTCGAATCCTCTGATGACTCTACCACCCGATGTGATACCACTCCTGACAAAAGGACCCGAAACGCCACTGACTGTTTCCAGTGCCTCGTTTAGCCTGGTTACATTTCGGTCTTCAAGTACCTGTCGCGGCACCACCTGTATCGAAGCCGGAATGTCGCGTAAGGGCGTATCCGTTTTCGTTGCTGTACTCGCATTCGGCACCTGGTAACCATCCTGCTGCCGTTCCCCCGTCACCACAATTTCAATTTCCTCATCTGGCTCATCTGCCACTGGGTTGAGACTATAGGTTAATCCTCCTGTCTTCAGCGTCACCTCTGTCTTGGGCAGGGCATTATTTCCCGCCACACTCACCCGAATATTGCCAGCATCCTGCTGCACCACCTGCACCGTCGCAATATCCGCCGTCGGATTGTCCGTCACAAACGGTTGTCCTTGCGGCAACGCCAGCACTGCATTGGGAATATCGGCAATCAGACTATTCCCTTCCCGCCGAAACTTGGTGGCATCTACCTGTAAGGGTTTTCCTTCCGCCGTTTCCAGCACAATATCCAGTCCGGTGGCGGTGGGTTCTAGCTTCACATTGGTCACTTGCACCTGTGCCGCTTCTACCTGTGCCATCCACTCTTGCACCGTCGTAGCAGGGCGACGATCGCGAATCCGAGTCAAATTATCGATCGATTTCGTCTCTACCGACTGCGCCCCTCCTGGTAGTGCAACCCCGCTGACACAACCTCCAACAAGCATCACCAGAAATCCCAACCGTACCGAACCGCTCCACTGTAAACTCATCATCGCCTCACACCAATTCAACGCCAGATTGCAATTAATAAATATTTGCAATAACTCGCAGTGTAAAGCGATCGCTACCCTACGATCTATGCCCAAAACGGCTTTTCTCGATCCGAAAACGGACAATTTATAATTCTCAAGCGATCGCGGCTAATTCCGCTTGGATCTCTGGATCGTTTGCCATTGCAGCCAGATCAGCATTCTGGTCAGCAGTCGATCGCGATAAATCCATCTGAGGCAATACCACAAATACGCCCACCTCCTGCCCCCCAGACCCAGGGGGCAATTCAAGCTCAATTTTATTTCCCGATGAAACTTTAGCAGTCAAGTATAGGGCAGATTGCATAGCCAGAGAAGCAGTTGAACGAATTGAGTAAGCCTGCTCATACACCAATTGTACATCTCTGCCCAGCCATTGATGAAGTGCTGACAAGATTGGCATCCTAGAGACAGCGATCGCTCAACGAGCCATCCTCATCGATCGCGGTTCATTCAAGCAAGCTCCTGGGCTAATGCCAAACTGCCGCTTAAACGCCGCCCCAAAATGCCCCAAGCTCCCGTAACCGACCGTTCGCGCCACCTGCGCCACCGTCCATTCTCCCGTCTGCAAGAGCTGTCGCGCCCGCAGCATCCTTAACTGAGTCAAATAGCCCAACGGCGATACCCCAAACAACTCCTGAAACCCTCGCCGTAACGTGCGATCGCTGATACCAACCAACCGCGCCACCTCCGATAACAACGGCGGATGCTCCACCTGCTGCGTCAAAATCTCTTTCGCATGATGCAATCGGTCGATCGTATCCGGTCTCAGCGTCGCGACCCGCTCCACCGTTGCCTGATCCGCCGTCACTGCATCAATCTGCATCGCCAACAGTTCCCAAGCTTTCGCATACAAATACATCTGCCGCGCTGCGCCACGGTAAGGCGCATTCCAGATTTGTTGTGCCAGCGATCGCATTGCCGGAGTCACCGTTGGATAGAACGACGTTTTCCAGTCTTCCCCCTTGAACAGCAGCGATTTGACCGATGGATGAATCTCACCAAACGTGGACTCTAGCAATTCCGGCTCCAGTTCCACATCCACCGAAGTCAAGCGCTGTCTGGCATAGTTGCATTCTAAATATCCAGGAGAGATCCCACTTCCAGAAAAGTACGATCGGCTCCCTCCTAATGTTGGGTGTAATCCTCCCGTATCTCCTATCCCTGCCAGCAAAACCATAATCTGAATTGGGTGGTCGTGGGCCGTCCTCTCGGCAATACAATCCTGCTGAAATTCCACATCAGCCAAACGTAACCACATTCCAGGCGCTAAATTAAACGTCCGTGCAACCCCAACGCCTAACGCTTTGGGCAGTCGCTCCAAGGTTTCAAACTCATCCAGTCCGATCTCAGTGGATTGAGTTGGTACAGACGCTTCCCAGAGTTCATTCCAATCGGATTCAGTAAAGGTGAGAGTCATGGAGATTAGTTGCAACAAACTTTCAATAATCTTACCGTAATTTCTTCGAGAAAATAGCGAACGATGCCCAGCGATAAGTGATGCTCAGTTGCAGGAGCAGTGAGCGACTCCTACAATAGGACTATTGAGTCGTAATCCCCTCAGTCTTATGGTATTTTCCCTGCGAGAACGATATATCAGCTTGCTGACCGACTTTGGCTTTAAGCGGGTCTTTGGCACGGAGCCAAACAAGCACCTGCTGCTCGATTTCCTCAATACCCTGCTGCCTCAGCACCACCAGATTCGGGATCTGACGTTTAAGAATTCAGAGAAGCTCGGCAATACGGCGATCGACCGTAAGGCGATCTTCGATATCTACTGCGAAGCGCAAAACGGCGATCGCTTTATTGTGGAAATCCAGAAGGCGAAGCAGAACTTTTTCATCGATCGCAGCGTGTTCTATGCCAGCTTTCCGATTCAAGAACAAGCGGAAAAAGGCGAATGGAACTACGAACTCACCCCAGTCTATATGGTCGGTATCCTCGATTTTGTCTTTAGTGATCACAAACACGAAGAAAAGTTTCTGCACGTTGTCGAACTGAAGGATCAGGACTGTCGGGTGTTTTACGAGAAGCTGAAGTTTATCTACATTGAGTTACCAAAGTTCAAGAAAACCTTAGAGCAACTGGAAAGTCATTTTGACAAGTGGCTGTTTTTGTTGCGGCATCTCACGGAGCTAGATGCCCCACCGCCACCATTGCAGGAGGAGGTATTTGACGAGTTGTTTGAGGTGACGGAGATTGCGAATTTCTCACCGGATGAGCAGCGCGGCTATCAGAGTAGTTTGAAGGCATATCGAGATTGGTATGCGATCGAAATGACGGCACGGGAAGAGGCGATGAAGCAAGGACGAGAGGAAGGTCGCGAGGAAGGTCGCGAAGTGGAGGCGATCGCCCTCATCACGCGACAATTAACTCGACGATTGCGCCAAGAACTTTCGGAAGAGACCCGATCGCGCCTCTCTGTACTACCGTTACCCATTCTGGAAGATCTGAGTGAAGCGTTGCTCGATTTCACCACACTGGCTGATTTGGATGCTTGGCTAGAGGTGCAGGGGTAGAGAGATCGCTACTTACTCATCTACTCCTCTCCCCTCCCATCCTGACTCACTGATGGAATCTTCGCGATGGTCTCCGACCGGCCTATGTCATTTGGACAGCAAGCAACGGCCATCGCCCCCTCTTGCAACGGCTCCGGGAGCTGCTGATGCGGGATGTTGCCTGTTTTGCTTCGAATATAGCGATCGCCAAATTCGAGTAACGCATCGGCACAGTTTGCAGGGATCGCGCTTTTCATAGAACCCAGATACTACCATGAGAGCGATCGCTGAATCATTCTCAAACTACGTTTGCAGAAATCATCGTGTGATCGACCATCAAAGCGAGATCGCATTCATAAAATAGAACGATTGCCATGTGCCATCATGCTTGGAGTCAAGGTTGAAGACTGACAAAGCGACTAATTGTGCTGGCTCCATTACAATGGAATTATGGTTAAGTTAGTGAGGTTTTATGAGCAAGGAAGAAGAACTCTTGCAATACTGGAGAGAGCTACCCGCTGATCATCAAGAAGAGGCGCTCAGTTTTGTAAAAGACTTGAAGCAAAAAACTGTTGCTCAAAAAATTAATCCGTTAGGGCAGCGTCTGCGAACGATTCGGCAGCGCATTGTGGATTCAGGGCAACCGTTGTTGACTTGGGATGATCTAGAGCAAGAAGTTGCTGAACGACGGGGCGGGGAAGCGTCACGAGAGAGATGATTCGGACTTATCTTGATTCTGGGGTTTTGATTATTGCAGCACGCGGAGTGGGAGAGGCTTCGGAGCGGGCGATCGAGGTGTTAGAAGATGGCGATCGTGGGTTTGTCTCCAGTCTGTTTCTCAAGATCGAAATTCTGCCTAAACCGATCTATCATCGGCAGACTGATGAGGTTGAATTTTACGAAGATTTTTTTAGTGTGGTGGTTGATTGGGTCAGAGATTGCGAGGCGATTGTTGAGGAAGCCTATCAGATTGCTTGCACTTACGGTTTAGCTGCAATGGATGCCCTGCATATTGCCTCTGCATTGGCACTAAATGCTGATCATCTGATTACAACGGAAAAGCCAAGTAAACCGATGCACCGAGTACCGTTGTTGCAAATTGTGTCGATTCATCCCAATGTGCAGCATTGAGTAGCACTCAGTATCAAAAGCGCGATCACTTTGCGCTACGAGAAACCAGAGGACTATGCGGGCGATCGCTTCGCGCTGAATCTACGGGATAATAGAACTTGGATGGTGGCGGAGGAGTTCAAACGCGATCGCAATTGGAGCTTGAAATAGCTTGTGGTGTGCAATCTCCCAGTGATACTCTGAGTCATAAGCAGAAATGCTCAATCAATCTGTAAACGGTAGCTGGAATGAGCTTTGATACGACCTGTCGGCGACTCGCTGAAATCTTTCCTGAAGACTTTGCAAGCTGGTTGCTCGGCTACCGTGTTCCGTTGACGGAACTGAGTCCGACTGAATTATCGATCGAGCCAATCCGTGCCGACCGCGTGATTCTGCTACAAGGTCAGAACGAAATCGTCCACATTGAATTCCAAACCGATCCGAAAGATGATGTCCCGATCGATTAGCAGATTATCGCTTACGCCTGCATCGCAAGTTTCCAGATAAGACGATTCACCAAGTTGTGATCTATCTGCGAGAAACCAGCTCAGAGCGTGTTTATCAAAACTACTTCGAGATTGCTGGAATGTATGCAGAATTCAACGTGATTAGAATCTGGGAAGTGCCTGCCGAAGAACTGATGGTGTTTCCAGGCTTATTGCCATTTGTGGGACTCAGCCGCAGCGACAACCCGATTCAGACCTTACGGCAAGCGGTGCGAGAGATTCAAAACATCGAAGACGAGTCACAGCAGCATGAGGCAATGGCGGCGACTTATGTGTTATCTGGGCTAAAATTTGAGGCAGGAGTGATTGCAAAACTTATCAGGAGAGATGTGATGCGGGAGTCAGTGACTTATCAGGCAATCCTAGAGGAAGGACGCGAGGAAGGACGCGAGGAAGGACGTGGAGAAGAGGCGATCGCTTTTGTAACTCGCCAACTCACCCGACGACTAGGACAGGAGCTTTCGGAGGAAGTGCGATCGCGCCTTTTAACGTTGTCTCTACCGATGCTAGAAGACTTGGGCGAGGTGTTGTTAGATTTCACTAGTGTGGCTGATCTGGAGGCTTGGTTGAAGGAGCGATCGCCTTGAGAAATCAAAGCACAACTCTACAGGAACTGCGAACTTGATCCAGAGGTTGTCAGTTGCGTGCGGGTGATCTGCTCTACAATTCTCTAGAGTGAAAAACTTTTGCGTGGTTTGTATGAGGAGAACACCAGTTGATTTGTACCGAATGGGCAATGCTGTTTCTGCTCGATTGGATAACGTTAGAGCGAAAGATATTGACCTGTATGAGAATGAAGGACAAACTTGGGTAGCAGCGAATTCAGGAGGAATTTCAACTTTTGCAGATCGAGGCAGCGGCAAAAACTGGTGGAGGCTTGAGCAAGGGGCTGAAATTTCGAGTCAGCTTCGGGTAATTAATGATTATGGGAATCATTGGTTGTGGGAGCCGAGTTACTCCATGCTGCTGGAGGATTATCAGCGAAGCGTTACGATCTCGCTTGTGAACAGTTTTACAAGGTGAGTTGAAACCATGATGAATCTATCTGCAAAGGCAATGCGATCGATGGTGGAGGCGTTGGAGTTTCGGATTGCGGCTTATCAGCGTCAGTTGGATGAGAAGAGGTTACCTGAGGATGAGATTTCGGATGTGACGAATGACATGATGTTTTTGGAGTCCTTGCGGCAAGAGTTGCAAAAGGCGTTGGATGTTCCAATGGCTCAGGTGTTTTGAAATGATTGAGCGATCGACGCCTGAGCGCACGTTGCTTTGTGGATACCGCAAGGGTTGCACAAACCATCGAGAGATCGACTATCAGAGCGCGATCTCGCCCCTTGTCCCTACCCTTACCCGTCCTGGAAGACCTCAGCGAAGCCTGAGGCAGATTTAGAGGCTTGGTTGGAAGCATCGGAGATGTGCGACTGAATGATCGGGCAAGTTCTATAATAGAGAGCGTAAGCCTTGGGATAATTACGATGACTCAAAGCAAAGAATCTATCCCTGTCGTTGAACGTTTGCCGGGTCTTTCTCCTGGAGAATCGTCTGCGACGGTTCGGCGATCGCTGCCTAGTAGTGATGACTTACCTTGCTCGGATGATACGCCCGTGGACAATGAAGACCAAAACCTACTGCCTAATCTATTGCTGTTATTGCTAACCCAGATTTGGGCAGAGCGGCTGGATTGGTACTTTGGGGTGGATATGGCGGTGTATCACACGACGGGGGTGAATCCGAGGATTCCGGTGGTGCCGGATGGGTTTTTGAGTATGGGGGTGGAGCGCAAGAAGGGGGGCAAATCACGGCGCAGTTATGCGACTTGGGAAGAGCAGGATGTGGTGCCCGTTTTTGTGCTGGAAATGGTGTCGCATACGCCACGGGAGGAGTATGAGGAGAAGTTGGAGATTTATCGCGATATCGAAGATGCAGTTACCGAACACTTTCCTGATGAGTTCATCCCGATTTCACCGTTTCTGACGTTCGGCTCCTGGGTCGGCGCGATCGCGACGGGCGTTCATTACGCCGTCTTGATTGCGCTGGTGGAAGTGGCCGCCATGGCGCCGCTGGTCGTGCTGTGGTATGACCGCGTCTTCGTGGGCCG
>JAAUOZ010000020.1 GCA_012034655.1 Leptolyngbyaceae cyanobacterium CSU_1_3
CACTGTCTGAGGAGCTAAGGCTGTCTATGCAGAAGGGGGCGATCGGGTGGGTAAAGTGCTAGATGCAATTCGTCAAATTGATCAGTTAGCCCAACAAAACAAGGCAGTTTTTTTGTTGGCGATGACTCCATTATTGCGCGAAACTGGACAGCCTGGATCTCGCGATTACGAAATCAAAGCTCGTCAGCGACTACTAGAATTTACCCAATCTGAGAAGATCACTTATATTGACTTTTTACCCTTATTCAACTCGGTCACACAACCCAAAGATCTCTATCAAGATCATATTCACCTCAATAGGTTAGGCAATACACTGGTCAGTGAGCAAATTAGCAAAGCAATTCTAGAATTTGTACCCAAAAATATTAAAGAAGAGTAGTAATGGTTGGCTAGAAGACCTCGGCGTAAGTTTGGCTCAATGCTCTAAGTCTCCCCTGAAGGAGGGTTGGGCGGAGTCGAAGCCCGGCATCTTGGGAATTCTCAGTTGAATCAGTGAATTAACAAAGCAGATAACAAGGAGGAATAAATATGGTTTTAGAAGGAATAGATGTTTCTGTTTATCAGGGCAATATCGATTGGGCAACGGTTGCTAGTCAAGGCATTTATTATGGTTTTGCCAAAGCTACCGAAGGCGCAAGTACGACTGACCCAGCCTTTGCAAAAAATTGGGCAGGGATGAAATCGGTAGGACTGGTGCGCGGAGCCTATCACTTTTTTCGGGCAGGTAAAGATCCAACCGTGCAGGCTAATAACTTTTTGCAGATGATCAAAGGCAACTATGAACCGGCTGATCTGCCGCCTGTTTTAGATTTGGAAATCTTAGATAATCTGGACCCAGCAACTGTCATCGATCGGGCTGCCCGTTGGCTCTCGGTCATCGAAACTGCAACGGGGCGCAAACCCATTATCTATAGCTATCCGGTCTTCTGGGAAGAAAAGCTAGGCAACCCTTTCCGCTTTAGCGACTACCCCCTTTGGATTGCCAATTTTGGAACTCGTGACCCCTTTGTGCCGAGTGCATGGAAGCAGTGGGCATTTCATCAATACTCCGAATCAGGGAAAGTTAAAGGAATTGAGGGTAATGTAGATCTCAATCAGTTCAATGGTGATTTAGATGGGCTACAAAAGCTACTCAAGGGCAAAATTCCCTTAAGTGTGGGCTGCAAAGGCCAGGTTGTCAGAGAGCTACAGGAATTGTTGAAGGCGAAGGGGTTTGATGTGGGGACGATCGATGGCTCCTATGGCGCTCGTACTAAGGCGGCGGTGATTGCCTATCAACAGTCTAAAAAACTTCTGGCTGATGGAATTGTCGGTTCTTCAACTTGGGCATCCCTACTCTCGACTGGGCAACCTACGCCCACACCTACCCCCATCCCCGTCATTACGCCTGCGCCTACACCCTCTCCCACTCCGATCGTACCCAGCATCAGCTTAATTAATGTATGTAAGAGCTATCGATCGCTTCCTCACCAGGATCAAGCCTTATCTTGGCTCCAGAGCCAGGTTCCTAAGGCAACGATCGATGAATTTGCCAAACGCTGGAGACAATCCTAAAACCCGACCTCTGACTTCTTGATCAAGAAGGGATGAATCGAGAAGTCAGAGATCGGGCAAGTTTCTACTAGGATCAAGTTCATAAGAAGTTAAAATTCAACCTCAAAATTCAACCTCAAAATTCAATGATCACGGGTGCGTGATCGCTTGGCTGAACTAGCTTGCGGGGAGTTGTATCGATCGTGCAAGACAGCGATCGTTCATATAAATCTGGGGTTGTGTAATGGTGATCAATTCGCCATCCTGCATTGCGACGAAACGCCCCGGTTCGGTAATCCCACCAGCTAAAGTTGCCGCCTTCTGGGGTAAATTTACGAAACACATCTGCTAAACCCAACGAGAGCACGTTTTGTAGGGCCTCGCGTTCGACATCGGTGGCCATCACTTGTGTGGCGCGATTCTTGGGATCGTGGATATCAATATCTTCTAGAGCAATGTTGAAGTCTCCACACATCAGTAGTGAATTAGATTGCTGTAGCAAAACTTGCAAATATTCTCGCAAAACCTTGAGCCAGCCAAGCTTATAAATATATTTGTCGCTATCGATCGCTGACCCATTGGGCACATACAAATTCACAATCCGAATGCCGTCTACAACCCCCGTAATGACACGTTTTTGCTCATCTAGATCTCCCACAGTCGCCTCTGGCAAAATTGCGCCAAATCCCATGCTGACATCCGAAAGCGGCGATCGACTCACTAACGCAACTCCGTTGTAACTTTTCTGCCCAAACACATAGGTGTGATAGCCCAAATCGGTAAAGGACGATCGGGGAAAATTTTCATTGACCACTTTAGTTTCTTGTAGACAAAGCACATCAATTGGATTGTCTTGCAACCACTGTGTGACTTGCTCTAGGCGAATCCGAACTGAATTAACATTCCAAGTTGCAACTTTCATAGAACAGGTACAAGAAGATCCCAAGCAGATGATTTTAACTTGTTTTGCCGACCATCTTAAATTTTCTAGCACTTCTAATAGAATTAGCCGTTTGCTGAGCCTTATAGCTAATTATTGGTCATCAAAATGACGAATGCTAAAGAAAGCATACTCAAGAACGGTTGAGCTACACAAGACATGAAATCAATGCATATTTAATATCTGTTTTAATAAGAAGGTATAAAATATGCATTGATTAGCAATTAGAGTTCAGTAAATTCCAATACGCTAGTATTTACTTAACCCGAAAACCTTGCTACGAAAGAATTCTGGAAAAAATAGCGTCTCAAAAATCATCTTTACGCTAAAATTCTCTGATAACTATTGACAGTAGTTCTCAAAGTGGTAAGTTGATGTAGCTCATGAAATTCTATCAATATCAGGAGTTGCATTATGACCCTATCAAAGCAAACTAGTGGCAGAATCACGATCGAAGTTCGTGAAATTAAGCCTCAGACAAAATCAACCACCCAGATGAAGGCAAAAGCCGCCGTCGATGGCGATGGAGGCGCTGACTTTTCTACTTTTGATGGAGATGGTTCTGACTAACTTTTCCAAGTCCATTCGCTAAAATCTCAGAGTAAAGGTGTTTGAGAAAACACCTTTACTGACGCTCGCTCAGAGACTCAGGATGACTAGAAACTGTGAAAGAAACTTTAGTGGACTCCGCACTGGCGAACCTATTAGCACCCCATAACGTTGAAGCGTTCCTGCAAAACCATTGGACTCAGAAGGGCTTATTTATTTCTAGCCAAGGCGATCGTCGGTTCGATTATTTGTTCTCGTGGAAAAAGTTAACAGAACTATTAAACTTTCATGAGTTCGACTTTCCGGTCATGCGGCTGGCGTTAGATGGCAAAGTGCTCGATCCGAGTGATAATCAGCATTTCGTCAAGCGTTGCCAGGAAGGCGCAACTTTAATTCTCGATCGAGTTCACAAATTTGTTCCTGAAATTAATCAGTTTGCGTCAGCGCTCAGGTATGAAACTGGTCATCCGGTACAGGTGAACACCTATTGCTCCTATCCCGAAAAGCAAGGATTTCGCTGTCACTACGACACGCATGAAGTATTTATCTTGCAAGTCGATGGCTGTAAGCAATGGTATGTTTTTCCCGATACGTTTAAGTATCCCCTCATCAATCACAAATCTGTTGATCTGACTCCTCCAGAAGGAGAAGCATATCTAAGCTGTGTCTTGCATCCGGGCGATTTGCTCTATATTCCTCGTGGTCACTGGCACTATGCTGTAGCGCTAGAGCAGCCGTCTCTACACTTGACATTAGGCATTTTGTGTAAAACCGGAATTGACCTGCTGGAGTGGCTGATCAATGACTTACGAGATCAGGAAATCTGGCGCGAAAACCTACCATTAATTGCGAATCATCCCGATCTCCACATTAACGGTCTGATTCAAAAACTGGCGCAATGTTTGATCGATCGCGACATCGGCTCAGATTATGCAAAATTTTTGGCAATGACGGAGCGATCGTTACCCGAATATGCGTTTCCTTATCAGGCAGGGTTTCAGATTTTTGCCCAAGGAATGCAAACTCAATTTAGAAGACCTCAATATCAACAGCCAGAGATTCAAGAACTGGTTAAAGACGAAGCTTACCAAATTAGAGTTTGCCGTAAGGAGGTAAAATTGCAAGGGGTGACAGGTACATTTGTGCATCAATTGTTTAGTAAAGAACACTTTACGGGTGCAGAAATTGCCAGTTGGCTACCCGGTTTTGATTGGGAAGCTGAGATTCAGCCGATGTTGACCCGTTTGGTTACAGAAGGTTTGATTTTTGTTGAAGATCTGGCTTTTGTCTGATCTCAGTCTGCTGCTGCTCAAGTGCTGAAGTTATGCACATTTGTACCTATTAGCTTGGCAACAAAAGACACAACTAAGGTGAGTTCGACTGCGCTCACCTCACAAACGGCACGAGGGTTGAGCGCAGTCGAAACCCGGTTCTATACACGAACAAAGGATGCCGGGCTAATAGCTAATAGCTCTTAATGGGTCTATTGTGGGTCTATTGTGGGTCTATTGTGGGTCTATCAACTTTTAACTGATGACTAGAGAATAGAATTGAGGGTTTCTCTTCTCGTCAATTCTTGGCAAAATGCCCGATTCTCGAAGGGTAATTCTTGATACAAATTCCGTATAAATGAGAATTACTTGCATTAAGTAGAAACTTGAGTTAACCTCTAATTATTGGTTGAGCAACTCTCAACTAATGCAACTTCTCTGATTAGCTTGGCAACAAAAGATCTGACATTAGGGCTTGCAGATCAATAATGTATCTACGCCGTGGGCACGGCAGCGCCATGCCCCTACCAGAATTTATGGTTAGCTGGTACTTTATTTTCTCGCTTATCCCCCTAGCATCCTAATGTGAATTTTGGCTTCGCTTAAGCCACGGAGCCATTGAGTGCTGAGCAAAGCACGACCTCAGAAGTTTTTTTTGTGAGGGTTCTCTATGAAATTTTCTATAAACCTTTTCTGTAAAGCCTGATCGTGCGATCGCCCCTCCTTACAATTCTCCCAGCAGATAGGAACTCAAGGTTATGAGTCAATTTTTCTGTGCTCAAATGTCTCGTGAGTCTGGTGAAGATATCGTTGGTAGTGCGCCAACTCATGCCACCTATATTTTGATTGAATGCCCCTACCCTTGGGCTGCTAAAGACTTTGACTCAAGCGCAATTCCCCCTAATCTCAGGGCACTGGTTGAGGAGTGCAAAATTGCGCGGATACCGCTCCGTTTTTTATTATTTACAGGTGACAAAAACACATCAGATTTGAGCACCCGGATCATGATTTTCGCAAACAGGAGGGACTCTCTGCCGGGTATAAAAAGCGAGAATTGCAAGTAGGCACGATCGCAGAGGTTGCACCGCTACTCAAGAGTTATTTGACGGAGCGATCGTTAGAAATCTCCTGTGAAGAAAGTGCCACTCAAGATCTGTTCATCTGCACCCACGGCAGCCACGATAAATGCTGTGCGAGATATGGATATCCTTTCTACCGCAAGGCTAAAGCGATTGCTGCTGATCTAGCGCTAGATCAGGTGCGTGTATGGCAAGTGAGTCACATTGGTGGACATCGCTTTGCACCCACGCTAGTTAGTTTTCCCGATGGGCGTTACTATGGCGCACTTGATGAAGCATCACTGACGGCAATTCTAACGCGAACAGGAAACAATATCTGCTTGAACACCGTCTATCGAGGCTGGGGAATCTTGCCTAAGCAAGTGCAAGTACTAGAAAGAGAACTAGCTTTACAACATGGCTGGGGATGGTTTGGTTATCGAGTTAGCTATAAAATTATCAATGCAGACATCGAAACACAGGCAATGCAAGTGGAGCTTTATTGCGAAAAGCTAGGGTTTCGATCGCTTACCTACATCGCTAACATTATCGAAGACGCAAGCAAAACACAAATGCTAATTGGTTCGTGTAATAGCGACCAACCCTCAAAGTTTGTCAAATTCAAGCTTGAAGATCTTCAATGCGTGTCGCAAACCCCTGATTGGGGCAGTGCTGCGAAACTGGCGATCGTCCCTTCTTACTCCAAGCAATTGTGATCTGAGCGTTGACATACACGATTACTTTTTTAGTTTGAGGAATTATATTGTAGAAATTATCAGCCTCGGAAGGAGGTGCATATCACCAACGCGGTGGAGAGTTGGCGATCGCCAGCCATAGAATCAGGGTCTCAGCCTTTTTTTAGGTCGATTAGCCTAATAATCTATCAACCTTGAGAACCTTAAGCTCCTTGGAGTAGCAATTCATAGGGTACATTGCCCGAAAGTGTGCCAGTTTCTCATCTACGATCCAGAAGATGAAAATGATCCTATGAACGGGAATAATAGTGAATGCCCAAACGTTCTGGGTTGCATTATTAACAAGCATTTCCCATGCTCCAATCTTTGTTACGGTCTCGTAAATTTTCTCTGCGCCTGATTTTAGTCGTGCCGTTTGTTTTGCAGACGGCTGCTGTTGTGAGTCTTACAGGATGGATTTCCTTACACAACGGTCAAAAAGAAATTAACGATCTATCAAGCGAACTTCAGAGCAAAACCACTCGCAAAGTCACTCGCTATCTCGATTCATATTTACTGGTTCCCCATCAGATTAACCAAACCAATCTGGCTGCAATCAATCTGAAATTAGTGAACCCCGCAGATCTGAGAACCACGGGGCAGTTTTTCTGGAAGCAGATGCAAATCTTCAACGTGGGCTGCATCAATTTTGGTAAGGTGCAGGGCGAGTTTGTGGGTGTTGAACGACGCAACAATGGCGAATTTTTATACCACGAAATTTTAAGAGCATCCCCTAACAAAACATCGGTGTATAGGGTCGATCTCCAGGGGCGACGGGCAAGCCTCAAGAATGTTTTGACCCAGCAGACCGGGGTGCAGACAGAGACGTGGTTTATGGATGCGATGCGATCGGGTCGCCCGGTTTGGAGTCGCATTTACCAGTGGCAAAGCAAACCAGACCTACTTTCGATTTCTTCAAGTTACCCGGTTTATGACGATTCCCAAAAACTCTTGGGTGTGATTGGCGTAAACTTGATTTTGTCGCAAGTGGGCGATTTTTTACGAAGTCTGAAAACTAGCCCCTCTGGTCAGACCTTTATTGTAGAGCGAGATGGATTGTTGGTCGCTAGTTCTACCGCTCAATTGCCCTTTGAGCTCGTCGCAGGACAGGCCCAAAGAATCAAGGCTAGCCAGAGTTCGGAGGGGGTGATGCGATCGACGCTACAACACTTAAATCAACACTTTGGCACGCTGCACAAAATCCAAAATGC
The DNA here is from genome assembly GCA_012034655.1 of Leptolyngbyaceae cyanobacterium CSU_1_3. Taxonomy (GTDB): domain Bacteria; phylum Cyanobacteriota; class Cyanobacteriia; order Leptolyngbyales; family Leptolyngbyaceae; genus JAAUOZ01. Next base: position 7,297 of record JAAUOZ010000020.1, read on the forward strand.
TCAGCAGCTTAATTTTCATCTATCTGGTGTCAAGCAGTTTGTCAGTGTGACCCCCTGGAAAGATCAGTATGGCTTAGATTGGCTGATTGTGGTGGTGGTTCCTGAATCTGACTTTACAGAAGAAACTTATCAAAATATACGACTTACAATCTTGTTATGCCTGATGGCTCTAGGGGGAGCATCCACGATCGGGATTGCCACTTCTACCATGTTAGTGCAGCCAATTTTGAGAATGGTAAACACTGCAAATGCTCTATCGGCTGGAGACTGGCAACAGCAGGTTAGCGAATCTCGCATTAGTGAAATATCACTGCTGGCAACGGCGCTCAACCGTATGGCAGGCCAACTCCAATCGTCATTCACAACTCTGATCTATACAGCGTCTCATGATTCATTAACAGGATTACTGAGTCGCAATTCGTTTCAGCAAAAACTTCAAGAAGCAATTCTTCACTATCAAGAAAGTAACCAGGCTACTCTTCAATCATCCCATAGCAATCTCTTTGCTGTTTTATTTTTAGACTTAGATCATTTCAAGTTTGTGAATGATAGCCTGGGGCACATGGTGGGCGATCAATTGCTGGTTTCAGTGGCTCGGCGATTAAGCTTATGTTTAAGATCGATCGATGTGATTGGTCGTTTTGGCGGCGACGAGTTTATTATCTTGCTCAATCATGTTGCTAATATTACCGATGTCACGAGAGTGTCCGATCGGATTCTCGCAGAGTTTCAGCAGCCCTTTAACATTTTGGGCAACGAGATTTTTTATTGGCGTGAGCATTGGTATTGTACTCAGCACGATCGAGGTTCGCCGCTCTGAAAGTTTTTTGCGAAATGCTGACATTGCCCTTCATCATGCCAAGCTCAACGGCAAAGCCAGCTACGAAATTTTCAACGCAGAAATGCATACGCGAGCCGTTGAGCGGTTGCAGCTAGAAACAGATTTGAGACGAGCGATCGAACGCGAAGAGTTTGAAGTATGTTACCAGCCGATCGTTCATTTAGAAACACGTCGCGTGAGCGGATTTGAAGCTCTGGTGCGCTGGAATCATCCGACGCAGGGGCAGGTGTCGCCTGCAAAATTTATCCCGATTGCCGAAGAGACGGGGTTGATTGTGAAACTGGGTAGTTGGGTGCTGCGCCAGGCTTGCGCTCAAATGTGGAGTTGGCAGCAGCAGTTTTCTTGCTGTCACTCGATGGTGATCAGCGTCAATTTATCGGGCAGGCAGTTTTTGCAAATTGACTTGCTAGAGCAAATCGAGCGCATTCTCTCAGACACTCACCTCCCTCCTCAGAGCTTAAAGCTAGAAATTACCGAATCAGTTTTTATGCTTCGTGGAGAAGTCACACAGGCAAAAGTCAAGTGCATCAAAGAATTAGGCATTCAGATTAGCGTTGACGATTTTGGTACAGGCTACTCTTCGCTGAGTTACCTGCATCGCTTTCCCGCCGACACGCTCAAAATCGATAGCTCATTTATTTATCAGCTTGCAGTCAATCCAGAAAATCTAGCGATCGTGGAAGCGATCGTGGTTCTGGCCCACAAGCTCGGCATGGATGTAATTGCCGAAGGTGTTGAAACGAACGAACAGCTTGAGCAATTGCGAGCCATTCACTGTGAACAGGTTCAGGGTTATCTTTTTTCTCCGCCCCTCTCCGCCGACGAGTCCACCAAACTTCTCCAGACCCGATCGTCGTGCGGCGTTGGCGACCAACCCTGGGGGTTTCGCTCCACAAATTTTTAGCAAAAACTTCGGCGGAATAATTGATAAGGAGGGTGAGCAGAGTCGAAACCTGGCATCTAGTTGGCTTTAATTTCACCCCGCTATCGAACAAAATTGTATTCGATCTAACAGAATCCAAAATTTGAGTTAAATTGTGATAGCTCCTCAGAACGAATAACCCATACATCTATCTGAAGGTGGAAACACAATGAAATTAAGAGTACTTGGCTTAGTTGCAGGTTTGGCGTTTGCGATCGGGCTGACCGCCTGCACCGCAGAGGAACAAGCCACGCCCGAAAGCCCTGCTGCTTCCCCTGCGGCCAATACCAAGCCTGCCGATGCCATGAAGAAAGCAGGTGATGCTGCCAAAGATAAAGCCGCTACGATGAAAGACAAAGCGGGCGAAGCTGCGGGTAAAGCAGAAGAAGCCGCCAAGCAAGCGGGTGATGCCGCAAACAAGGCAGGAGAAGCCGCCAAGCAAGCGGGTGATGCTGTCAAAAATACCACTGGCGAAACAATGCAGAAGGCAGGAGAGGCGGCCAAGCAAGCAGGTGAGTCTGCCAAACAAGCAGGTGAGTCTGCCAAACAAGCAGGTGACGCTGCGAAGGATGCCGCAGGAGATGCTATGAAGAAGCCTGCTGAGTCTGAGAAAAAGTAGCACTACTGAGATCTTGCGCCCGACTCAAGGATGCCTCAAGCCCGATCGAAATCCAAGTTTCGAGCTAAGAGCAAAAGTGCTCTCTAAAGGAATCAGTTCTGGGCGGTGATTGCCAGAGGGGCAAGATCTCAGACTACACAAAGTAGGACTACCTATAAAAGTAGGACTACATATAAATGAAAGGATCGGCAGAAGACACCTTTTGCTTCTGTCGATCGCTTTCAATCATTCAATAAGCCTGCCTCAACTCTTAGATATGAATTGCCCTCATCCCCAACCTTTCGACCTTGGGGAAAGGGCTAAGGTGAGGGCAAATCTGACGGTTCATACCTTTATTCGACAACGCTAGTAGGAAGACAGAATTATTTGTAAGATGCATTTCGACTGCGCTCAATGCTCAAAGTCTCCCCAAAATGGAGGGTTGAGCGCAGTCGAAACCCGGTATCTAGTAGGCTTGAATTCTACCCTGCTACCTATCTCGGCATTTACGAAACTTTGGTCAGCGCTGGTAGGGCACTGGTTGGTAAAGCACTGGTTGGTAAAGCACTGGTTGGTAAAGCACTGGTTCGCGAGGCGTAACTGGATTGTCCTACCATCACCAGCATTTCATGGGCGATCGATTGTGCCAACGCCCGGCGATATAAATCACTCAACTGTGCTGCCACACCCGACCAGCTAAAGTTTCGTTGCACCCGCTCAGAGGCCTGTCGTCGCAGCTTTCTGGCCCAAAGATCGTTCCTGAGCACTCGCTCAATGGCTTTAGCAAATGCCTCTACATCCTGCGGTGGCACGAGTAGACCCGTTTCTTCAGGGATGATTGAGAACTTCAAGCCACCCACCGCCGACGCAACTACCGGAGTGCCACAGGCCATGGCTTCGATGGCGACCAACCCAAACGGTTCATAGTGACTGGGAATCACACAAACATCGGCTGCTGTGTAGTAGAGTGGCAAGCGATCGTGCCCGACCCGTCCTGCAAAAATGGTCTGTTTAGACAACCCTAATTCTTCAACGATCGCTTCAATTCTCAGTCGTTCTTGCCCGTCAGATTGGGTAGGGTCGCTACCCCCGACAATGACCAACTTAAGATTGGCATTCTCTTTGAGTTGACCACATGCACGAACTAGCGTTTCAATGCCTTTCCGTTGATCAAAGCGCCCAACATAGAGAACAATTTGATCGTGAGGCTGGAAGCCAAGATGCGATCGGGCTGCCATTTTGGGAATTGCCTGAAAGGTTTCGATGTCAGTTCCACAGGGAATCACTTCAATATGACCCAGGTGAGAAACCAGACTGCGTAATGATTCCTGCTCTTGAGGGCTGGTTGCAACAATACAATTTGCTTGTTCTAAAATTTGCTGCTCAACTTGCAGACGAGTGTGCCCGATCGCCGGGCAATTCTGGACTGCCTGATATTTAATTGCACCCAGCGAATGATAAGTATGAATCAACTGCACATTATGAGTTTTTTTCACCTCTAGACCCACCCACGCAGACATCCAGTAGTTGGTGTGAATCAACGGGTAGTTATATTGCGCCTGATACTTTTGAAAAGCTTCGACAAAGGCAGGCATATGCTCAAATAATTGATCGCGAGGCACAAATTCCTGCGGCCCAGCTATCAGACGAATGGTTCGGCAGTGGGGAGAATGTTGCACGATCGTGGCATCGTCTACCCGTACTTTGCGGGTAAACATATCCACCTGCCAACCCAATTTTGCTAGTGCCTCACCCACTTGACGCACATATACATTTTGCCCACCAGCTTCTTCTTTACCAATCTCCGCCGCCGGATCGCCGTGCTCTGAAATGAGTGCGATCGCCTGTCGGTTGGGCATTGTGGGGCGAGTCGAGACGTAGGGTAATTTTGGGGACGTTGAATCTGCTGCACCGGAGTTTCTGCTCAGAAGTACCATTGCTTTTACCTCATGATTAAATGGTCATCAGTTGCAGTTCACTGATATCTGTGGTGGGGTGTTTTCTCTAACCCCACCCCTGAAAACTAATGACCAAAGGACGTGTGATCACAATTGACTTACAACTGATTCACAATTAATTGTGATCACTGGTTGCCAACAAGCTGGCCAAACGATCGCTCAGGCTAAAGCGCTTGCCAAGCACATGGCGATAAGCTGCTTCATAGCCATCGGTCATTTTCTGGACGCTAAACTTGTCTATAACATGCTGACGACAAGCCCGACGATCGATCGTCTCAATCTGACTCAATGCTTCAATACAATCGTCAACGGTGTTGCACAAAAAGCCTGACTTGCCGTGGGCAATGACTTCTGGGGCAGATCCCAGGCTCATTCCAATCACCGGAGTTCCAGAGGCCATCGACTCGACCATCACCAGCCCAAACGGCTCTCGCCAGGTGATAGGAAACAAAGTTGCGACCGCATTGCCCATCAACGTGTTTTTCTGAACGTGATTGGCTTCACCTAAATACTCAATTTGCTGCCCATCAATATGGGGTCTGAGTTGTGTTTCGTAGAATTCTCGATCGACCACATCGATTTTTCCGGCCATTTTCAGCTTCCAGCCGGTGCGCTTGGCAATCTCGATCGCCAGATGGGGCCCCTTTTCGGGAGACAGCCGACCCAAAAATGCCAGATAGGGCGGCTCACCCGGTTGGGCATAAAACTTGTAGCTATCAACATCAATGCCGTTATAAACGGTCGAAATGCAGTTTAGCCCCAGCTTTGGCTCTCGTTGAGCGTCAGAAATGCTCACGTAGGGTTGACGACGGGCATGGGTGAACATCTTCTCGTTGTCAGGAGTAAATACGCCATGTAGCGTATGAACCGTAGGCGTTTTCACAAAAGGTGCGTAGGGCAATGCCGAACACCCCATATGGGAGTGTATGATGTCAAAGTCTTGGGCTTGCTGATAAACCTGACTGAGTTGCAGCATTTCATAAATCTGATACTCCTTCACGGTTGGGTCAAGCCGCAGTGCACGGGCGTGAACTGATTCTAGCTTTGCTAGACTAATCGAGTCACCAGATGCAAACAGCGTAACTTCGTGCCCACGCCTCACCAGTTCATCCGTCAACAAGCTTACCACTAATTCGATCCCGCCATAGGCAGGGGGGGGAACTCGCTCCCACAAAGGGGCAATCTGAGCAATCCGCATACAAACCTCCTACAAAATCAAACCGGTGTTTAGAATCCTCTCCACGAGTTACGGAGTGTCTTCAAGCTGAGTTTGCTTGAGATAAGTCAGATTTAATTGAAATTTGAATTTCTGCCAAGTCGGGCATTTCGACTTGACAAAATCAGAAAAGTTCCTCTTGCTACAAATGTGGTACGAGAATGCTACAGACTTTAATCAGAAAAAATACTGATTCTTCTAAACCGACCTAGAGACTCGAAACTCAGTCAGTAAAACGAATGATCTGCTCACAAATATATGCGTCTATAACGCTAAAGAAGAATGGGCTTGGCAATGAATCAGACAAGACCAGCGAAGGTAGGGGTATTACGACATACACAGGTTGCGATCGACTTCTAAAAACCGTTGTGATTTACTACAAAGCTTATTTTTTGTATACAAAAGAATTTTTCATTTACTCAAAATTTCATCTTTAGGGGAGGGTCAATTTCTCCTCTCAATCCTCTAATCTCTTCTCCCAAAACGCGAGAAGGGGGGAACCAGATCAAAGTCTTTCTCCCAGAGCGGGAGAGGAGTTTAGGGTGAGGGCTGTAAAAGTAGTCTGCCAAGAATAGACAGATCGAAAAGGGGAGAGGTTATTTTTATCCTCAAGCAAATCTTGACAGACCACTAGCTAGAGCAGCGAAGAATAAGCCGTGAATAGAGCACCCAAAACGGCTCAGACACCAATGGTTGGCTACACCTCCACCTGCAATTCAGGTCGGGTCGAGACGGGGTTTGCTAAGTTCCAGACATTTGGAGAAGCCTTGAGAGCTGCCTCATAGATTTGCTGAAATTGCTCAGGGGTTGCGTTCCCCTTCACGGTTAATATCCAGTGTAGATCTTGATAACCTGGAAAAACGGTTGCATCAAGCTGAAAGAATCCGCGCAAGTTCAATTGCCCCGTGCTTGTGATTTCTAGTTTTTCTAGCGCAATGCTATGCATAGAACAGAGCGAGACAAAGGTTGCAATCAGGCAAGCATTCAAAGCCGAGAGCAAAACTTCCTGTGGGTTCGGTCCTAGGTTTGTCCCGCCTAATTCTTCAGGCTCGTCGATCGTTAATGTAAAGTCGCGATCGTAGGATTGCCCCGCCCACTCTAGGGACTTGACGCGAGTTACAGAGCGAACGCCATTGACCCACGATGTAGTTGCTTGAAATGCAAGCTGACCTTGATTGGCATCTTCGACAACGGCTGCTAACAGTTCTTGCACTTCACTAGTCGCGATGCCGTTGATAGTTTGAATCTGTTGTGTAGTCATGATTGAACTCCTGATTGATGATCAAAATTGGGTTGTTTTTCTAGTTGCGGGTCATGTTCAGATAAAGGTGTTTGCAATCGCAGCAATTCGAGCAAAACCATTAGCACTCAAGGCCTGCACCGTTTGGGCAAAGTTAGGATGCATCATTCCAGAACTCAGAAAGGTTCTCTGGTAAGACCATTCCTGAGTTTGTTGAATTTCCTCACGCTCGGTGGTTGTTAAGCTCCGCTTGATTGCCCGCTCAAGGCTGGCAAGGTCAAGCTGGACTTGAGTTTTTAATCCTGTGCTGAGGTATTGAATGATAGTGATGTAGTCTGCGATCGCCAATTCAATCGCTGCTGCATCTAGTCTTTGGGCCATCTCCTGCACCATGAGTGTATCTAAACGAGCGTGCTGAGCTTCTTCCTGCCAGTGATGTTTTAGTAGGCTACAAAACTGGGGATCGAGTGATTTGTTTGCCTGATTGTGCACACTATCGAGAAAGTGGCGCTGTGTCATCCACTCAATGTGAAGTGTGACGAATGCTACTCCAAGGGGGCTGTGCTGCAAGACAAAATCCGCGATCGCTTGCGGTGGCCCAATGACCTCGCAAGAATGCCCAAACCTGTTTGTAAAGGCGGCTGCAAATTGACGAAACAGGTGAATGTGCTTGCTCTCTTCCTCCGCAAACCCCAGGTAAGCTTGAGTTGCCTCAATATCAGCACAACCCAGAGATTGGGCATAGTTCATCACTAGAGGCAAAATAAACTCCTCGACTAACCCAAAGAGATGCAGGTAGCTATTGGCGCGAATGTGATTTAGGGTTAGCTGCTCATTGGGGGTTAAGCCAGCGATCGCTTGGGTATGAGCAAGGGCTTCTGGCAAAAAGGGTTTGTTGAAGTCCAAGGGCTTGTCGTCATTGATCAGATCTTGGACTTGCCATGTGATTTTTGCTGCATCGCGCAGAATTGATGCATAGTTATATTTGGGTAGGGCAATTGTTGTCATAATAAGCTCCTATTACAATCGCGGCAGTTGCCCACTAACCGACGACCATAGAACGGGTAGACAAGCTTTGCAAATTGCTGCAATATGGCGATCGTCTGTGCCACAACACCCTCCCAGCACCGTTAGATGAGGAAATTGGGTTCTCAGATTTCGGTATTGAGTTCCTAATTCCGCCGGGTTTCCCTCATCTAAGTCAGGTAGTTCATTTAGTTCTGCGTGACTTCGCATTGAGGAATTGGCTCGAATGCCTCGAATCCGTTTCACCCAGGCTTCATCGGTTGTTAGGGCATCTGCAAAATGAGTTGGATGGGCGCAGTTAATCATGTAATAGGCAGGAGCATTGTTTGTGGCTTGATCGACTTGTGCGATCGCAGCTTTCAAGCTTTGCCCAGTTGGCAACTTGCCATCTGTTTCTAGCGTCAAGGAAATCACCACAGGTATGTTTGCAGCTTGAGCAGCGAGAACAATGCCGATCGCTTCTTCTGCATAGTTAATCGTCATTGCGGTCACGAGATCAGCTTCAGCATCGCGCAAGACTTCGATTTGAGGGCGATGGTAGTCTGCGGCTTCGTCTATGGTCATCATTGCTGAGGGAATATATCCATCGCCTCGTGGCCCAATACAGCCACTAATCACCAGAGGAGTTTGTTTAGTTTCATACTTCTGGCGAAGGGTGTGTAGGAGCGCGATCGCTTTATGATTCACCTCTGCTAAGGCGGCGCTAGAGTAGCCTAACTTGTTGCCCCAATCGGAATTTGCTCGCCAAGTGACGCTTTCTAGAATAAAGCCCACTTGATATTCACGAGCCAGCGTGAGATAGGTGTGAAAGTAGTTTTGAAGGGTTCGATAGCCTGCCTCATGCTTGAGCAGATCAAATGCAGCAAATTCTGGTAAATCAATGCCTTTGTGAAAAATCAAGGTGGTTTCGAGTCCACCATCGGTCAGAAATAAATTGTTCGAGAGTTGAGGTAAATGGTGTCTGTATTTTGCCATTGTGATTCTCCTTGGCAATCTGGCTTGCCTAATTCTTGCGACGATTCTTGCGAAGCGGTCATCGCTTTGTGCATAGATTCAAAAACCGTTATCTCCGTCATGTTGATTAACACGTTGATTTCTGTGTTTTATGCAACTGAATGTTGAGTTGGTTTATTCTCTGCACACGTTGGAGATTAATAAGCCTTTTGAGTGCTCTGCATCCAAGTTGGCGAGAGCATTGTTCTAAAAGCGTTCCTGAAGCGTTGTGGAACGTGAACTTTAAAGAAATATGAGCAAAGCTGGGAAAACTGACAGACTGCTAGTGTAGGGTCTAATGTATAGTCCCTAGGGAGAGGGGCTAGAGGTGAGGGCTTCCGAGGGGATTGCGTAAGTCCTAAGGAATGAGAATTAAATAAACGGTAAGGCTTTGGATTCGCCCTCACCCCCCGCCCCTCTCCCAAGTTGGGAGAGGGGAGTTAGAAAGAGTTCGGTTCCTCTTCTCCCAAGTTGGGAGAAGGGGTTAGGGGATGAGGGCGAACCCAGGCAATCAAACTCACAAGTTATTTAATTCACGATCCTAAGTAGCAATAGTCCGGACAATTTTTTGACAGGAAAGCTACCCATCCTTTAGGGTCAATACTCCGGACAGTTTTCGATCGCCAACGACAGAATAGGGACTTCAGCCTTTCTCTGGGGCGATCGACCAATGAAAAATTCGGGGTTTCAGCCTTTCTCCCAACAACTATCCGAACTGTTGAAATAAATCGCTCTCGAACAAACTATGACCCGCCAAACTAAACTAACGATCGACTAGCAACATTGCCATAGCTGCGCTCAGCCAAGCCAAGCCTGCACAGATCAGCATCACCACTCGAAAGGTATCAACAAAGGCTAACTTAACGGCGGTTTCAACAGCGTCGATCGTCTCTGGTGCAAGGTTTGGCAATACGATCGCTTGCCCAAATTGACGTGATCCGGCTTGGAGCGCACTCTGCACCTCAGCAGAAAGATGGAGGCTCGCTGTGTGGGTGGTTAAGGCTGACGCAAAGGTACACAGTGCCAACGAACCAATAATAGCGATCGCCAACACCCCTGCGGTTCGAGCAACTGCATTGTTGATGCCTGATGCAGTTCCGGCGTAGTGGGTGGGCACTGATCCCATTACAGCCGTTGTCAAGGGGGCAACCGTCACTGCCATGCCTAGACCAAAGACGAGAATGCCAGGGAAGAAAGTTGTCCAGTAGTCAGCCGATCCGTGGGTGAGTCCGACGAGTGCTAAGAGCAGAAACCCCAGCCCAGTTACAAAAGGGCCAATGATCAGGGGCAATCGTGCTCCACGGCGATCTGCTAATTCTCCGGCCCAGGGTGACAGTCCTGCGAGCATGAGCGCAAAGGGCAGATCAGCAAGTCCTGCGATCGATTGATGATAGCCTTGTGCTTCTACTAAATTCAGGCAGAGAAAGAACGGGCCAACACTAAAAGCTGCATACAAGAATAAAGTGAGCAGATTAGTGCCGCTAAAGGTGCGTGACTGAAATAGTGAAAGAGGCAACATGGGGTGAGAACTACGAGCTTCGACTCTGCCGCAAAGCACCAGAGTAATGATGCCGCCAAGCAAGGCTCCGTAGCTACGTGGATTGCCAAGCCCTAGCTCAGGCAGGGAGATAAAACCATAGGTCAATCCAGCTAGCCCTACCATCATTAGAATTGCACCGGGGTAGTCAATTTGAGAGAAAGCTGTTTCATTTCGGCTTTCTGGGACTTTGAAGTGCAATATCAACAGGGTAATCAAGCCGATGGGCAGGTTAATCAAGAATACGCCGCGCCAAAGCCCAAGATCTGATAGACAGCCGCCTAATATAGGGCCTGCGATCGTCACAATGGTAGTAGCTGCCGACCATGTTCCGATCGCTTGCCCTCGTTTCTCTGCACTAAAAGTAGCCGTGATAATTGCCAAACTACCTGGAATCATCATTGCGCCGCCGATGCCCTGAATAGCTCGTGCCCCGATCAGTAGCTCGGTAGTCGGAGTCAGCCCACAAACGATTGATGCCACAATGAATAGGCTAATTCCAGCCATGAATACTTTTTTGCGTCCTAAGCTGTCACCTAGAGACCCACTGACTAGAATGAGTGCCGCCAACATCAACAGATAGATATTCACAATCCACAGAAGTTGTACCCCACTCGCTTGGAGATCTTTTTGCAAAGAGGGTAAAGCAACATTTAATGCAGAAGCATCAATAAAGGCCATACTGGAGGCAAGAATCGTTGCAAATAAGACCCAACGTTCTACTTTGGGCGAAAGATCACTCGCGATCGTTGCCTGCTGAATTTCAATTGCTGTTACCATTATTGAGTTCTTCCCTAAAGCAAGAAGATTTTAGTAAGGAATTTTAGTTGCTTTGACATCGATCGTGACTGAGTATGCTCGATGATTAACTTGACATTGACTCGCTTCTGGCTTGCGAAAGAAGGATCGTACTCTGAATGGGAAACTTTGTTCAAACGAGTACTGGTCGAGTACTTCATCAATCATTTGCAGTTTCTCGACATTGGTATTAATTCGCTTGAGTGTTTCTGCACAAGTAGAATTTGGAGTCCCCAATATTGAATGACTTGCCTTAAACTCTGCTAGCCTCAACTGGATGATGCTCAAAAATTCTCCAAAATTTTCTTGAGCAGTAGCCTGCGTAAAATCGCGACGATCGGCTGAAAACCTTGAGTTTTGCTACCCCTGGTGTATTCATTTTCAAGGGACTTGATCAGCAGAGCAGCACCGTAGGCGTGATCGAGTGCTCTCTCAGGTGTGTTAAACAGCCATTGCCTCGCAGGTTCCAGAAATATCTGAAAGGCTCTATACAGATAGCTTTTGCTCTTGATAAAGATATGAGTTTTCATGCAAAAAATGTATGGCTACTCAGATAGATGCATCTAAGTAGTAGAGCTAAGTAACTTGCCTTGAAAGTCAACACACTCTGATTGAGAACAGCCCACAAGCCTATTGATATTCGCGAATTACGATCGCATTGTGCCTGTTTGTTTGTGACAAAGCTGAGTTAGGAAACTCAAAGGATGTCACTCTAAGCCGTGAGCACGCTGATAGTCACGGATCAGCATTGCATTTTGGATCTCTGTCTTAGATAGAAGTGCAACTGGAAACTCATTAGGCGAATAACGAGGTTGATACCAACTTTGGCTCTTGAAGTGGCGCTGCAATTCAGGCTCTTTGAAGCGGCGACCGTGACGCGCAAAGATTTCATTCCGCAGGATGGTTAACTCACGAGCATTGCGGCCCTGCAAATCTGCAAGCGTGAGCCGTTTTTTGGGAGCTTGTCGATCGCTCTTCTTGCCGCAGTCTTTGTTTGAGAAGTCAGCGGAATCGATCGAGGCGAAGAACTCGGCACAGGTCGCTTGGCAGCCGTGGCTTGTTCCGTTGGCTTTTGCGCTAAGCGACTCGATTCTACGGGCATCCTTTCGGGTTGACTAGAACTGGCGATCGCACTCGGCTGAAGAATCGGCATCGAAGCACGGTTGAAGGATAGCTCCTTTAAAGGCGGCGGCTGCTGCTCAGCGGCTAGGGAGTTTTGCACCGATAACACTGCCCAGGTAGAAACTCCTCCGGCTGCAAATCCTCCTGCAACTAGCATAGATGCCATTCCGAGGTTTCCGTTTGAGCGAGGCTGCAATGGCTGCGCTAGAGAAGGCGACTTCACCGCAGCGGGCATCGAAGCATCAAGGCTTTTCTCTTCTTTTTTTAAGCGGAAGTTGGAGGAGATGAATTGATTTCCGGTGATTACTAACCTGATTACTAACCTGATTACTAACCTGATTACTAACCTGATTACTAGCCTGATCATCCAGTTGACTATCAATCTGATTACCAAGCTGGCTCCTTAACTGATCGCGAATTTCTTGCTCAGACATATCTGCCGTTCGTTTGCCCGAAAAACCAGAATCTTTTCTAGGCAATGCAACATCAACTTGCTGAGCTTGATAGCGAAGGAGGATTTCATCAATAAATTTCAGCTTGTCTAAAATAGTACTGGATTCAGATTGTAGCTTGATGGATGGGTTAATGAAGCTTGAAGTATCAACGATCGCATGGCTTGCTCTAAATTCTAGTAGCCTAACTTGGATGATTAGTACGTACTTTTTTGAGACTAACTGGAAATAGGCTGATACACTGTCACTGTAGCTTGCGATCGCTGCGACTTCAGTTTCCGTAAAGTGATCGCCTTCGATTTGCTTGAGAATCTGTGCTGCATTGTAGGCCTCGGTCAAAGATCTCTCAGGCGTGCCCAATACCCAATTTTTACTCTGTTGTAAGTAGTGCTCAGCTCTAACTCTGCCAGTTTGGAAGTATTGTTCGAGTTCGGCTCTTTTGATCACTTCTGTTGCTGTATGAACGTGATCTAATGCTTTCCAGAGGTCTCTAAGATCCAGTGATTTCCCACATGAATATATTTTTCAACCTTGGACAGGATCAGCACTTTACGAACGCGGTTTTTGACTTCTGACAGGATAGAAGGTTTCATGACAAAGCACCTTTCGTGCAACTAACGCCACCGAGTAAGAATTTGAGAATTCGCTTTGCAACCTGTAGATAGGGACGAGATCTTTTATGAATAGTACCACTGAGGTTTTTTGCGAATCACGCCGTGGTAGAGTCCTCGAACTGTCGAAACAATCTCTTTGGGCGGGGTACTTTTTAGCAAGTAGTCTGAGGCTTCAGCTTCCAACGATCGCCACATTAACTCTGTCTCCTCTGAGTAGGTGAGAACAAGGATCTTGATCCAGGGATAGAGTCGGTGAATTTCACGGGTGACGATAATGCCGTCACAGTCGGGCATGCAACTATCCATGACCACCACATCGGGCAGTAACCGTATTGCTAACTCAAGGGCTTCTTCGCTACTGCTGGCTTGACCGGCAATTTGTAGACTGTCTTGGGTGAAAGCATCGACTAGTGCCTGTCTCGCAACTGCATGAGCATCTGCAAGTAGAACACGAATCTTGGGGGAGGAATCCCATTGGAAGGATGGGATTGTTTGCGGTTGCTGAAGTGTTGCTTTTGGAGCCAGCAAAGTGCGGTTGAACTTGCTGATTTTATGGCCTTGGATTAATTTCATTGTCATCATGATCTTCAAGGGTGGAGGTTCTACCAGCGTTTCTCTCGCTGGAATTCTGAAAGTAGGGTTCCTGTAGGTAGAAGACGAGATAGGAAAGGATGAGGGAGTCGCGTGAAGATGATCTCTCTGGCGAGCCTCTGATGCATCCATCAACCGATTCAAGGTGCGAATTGCCTCATCGCCATACTTGAAGTAGTTTTGCTCACCGATTGTTTGAGTTAGCTTGTTTCTTATTGATCAGATTAAGCGAATAGTGGTGACAAACCTGGGGCGCGATCGTGACATTTTCAGGAAAAGTTGTTGCTATAAATTTGCGGGCTGCGTTGTAATAGTTGTCTACCTGTAAATGGGCGCGGGGGCACTACCTCGACAGTCAACCAAAAATTTGCAGCAAGACATATTGATGTTTTCTGACGTTGCCAATAAGCCCACAAAAAACAGAGACCACTCCACATAGCGTGTGTTGGTCTCTGCGTTATCTGTACTCACAGCATCGAAACTTAATAAAAATTCGCAGCAGACTTGGCTATATTTTCTGTATTCCTAGTGGCTGAAAAATTGACAGGTAGAACTTTTCTTGGCAAACCAAAATGCTTTGGAAGCTCTAAGCGATAGCCTTGACCATGAATGGTTCTAAGGTAAAAGGGATTGAAGCGATCGGGTTCTAGTTTAGCTCGGATGTTTCTGATGTGAACTCGAATTGTTTCAATGTCATCATCAGATTCATATCCCCAAACTTGCTTGAGAATCTCATAGGACGACACAGCCTGATTGGGATGCTGAAGCAAACAGTGAATAATGCCTAGCTCGATCGGAGTGAGCTTAATAGTTTGGTCAAACCAAATCGCTTCCATCTGCGAAGGAACTAGGGTTAGGGGCCCATAGCTGAGAATTTCGGTCGATTTGGTGGGCTTGGGAAGCTTCTCTGTGCGCCGTAGAAGAGCTTGAACTCTCACCAACATTTCTTCTGAGGCAAAGGGCTTGGTTAGGTAATCATCAGCCCCGGCATCAAAGGCTTTGACTTTATCTGGAGCCTGCGACAAAGCCGTCAAGACTAAGATGGGAATATTAGCGGTGCGATCGTCGCGCCGTAAGCGCCGACAAATTGTAAAGCCATCTACTTTGGGCAACTTGATATCTAGCATGATCAGGTCTGGCAAAAATTGCTGGGCTAAGATTTGCCCTCTGATCCCTTCGCTAGCGCAAATTGTCTGGTATCCGGCAGTTTCCAGAATGATGGACAGTAATTCTGAAAAAGCAAAGTTATCGTCAATCACGAGTATCTGAGCCATTTTTCACTCCAAATAAATTGCTTTATTGCTCAAGCTGCTCTCCTACCAATAGCTCAGTGAGCACAGAAGTCTCGACCGTTTCTAGTTCTGAGGGGTCTTCTGGCTCTGATGTTTCTAAGTCTGAGGGGTCTTCTGGTGGGGAAGTAGCGAGGTCGGTCGGTTTAGGAGCGGGTAATTCTTTGGCTTGGGGAGAAGGTGCGATCGTAGGTGCGATCGGCGCAATTTCCACGCTTAGTTCTGGGGAGCTTAGCTCTGAGGGCAAAGCAGAACTTTCAACCTGCTCTGCATCAGGGCTAAAAGGATTAACAAACTGAGAATTAGTGCCGCATCCAGACAGCAGCAGTATCGATAAGACAAATGGAAATAGCCACTTAAAGGCATTGACTTGCCAATGAATGATACTCACTTTATGATTCTCCCAAATATGCATTAAAAAGCTTGAGGATGAAAGATCAGATAGACGCAATGTTTTTGATATCCGAAAGCTACAAAATAACGTAGCTTACTATAAGTTCGGCGATCGGATGCTGAATACAAACAAGCCAAATCACTACCCACAGAACTTATACGCTCTTTTGGCACGCCCCCTATGCACCAGTGTAGTCAGAGAAAAGTGACAAACTGAGGATAAGCAGGGGTCAGTTTAGATAACTTAGAGATTTGCATGAAAATAAAAGACCCGTGAATCGGGTTTCGACTTCGCTCAACCTTCAACCGTCGAGGGTTGAGCGGAGGCGAAACCTGGCTGGTGGTAGATGATTAACTCGCATCGATTTTGAGACAATTTCAACTGTTCTGAGTTGGCAAAAGAGCAGGCGTAACGGCGTTGAGGATGCGGTTTAGATCTAGCAAAAAAATAGTCGTTGTGGCTTCTTCGTTGGAGACAATCGCAGCATGACTCGCGATCGCCAGCACACCGGGCTGATGGGTAGACAGGGGCAACTGCTGCATCCTTTCTAGTGAAAACTCGATCAAACTAGGTGGCTCACCTACTGGGATGGCACTCAGATCTTTTGAGGAACTCTGCGTAATCAATAAAAAAGGTCGAGATACCTGATCTGACTTTTCTAAGCCTAACTGTTGATGCAAATCTACAACCCGAATCGTGTGTTGACCAATCTGGATTAGCCCCATCTTGCTGAGTTCACGATTTGGGTTAAGGGGACACTTCACCACTTGAAGGACTGTTGCGATCGGCAACGCCAAGCGGTAATCTGAGACGGCAAAAGCAATAAACTTTTCCATTTCACTCTCGCTCAGGTGTAGGGTTGAGTGCAAATTTTTCGAGCAAGTCTGCTACCATCGCTAGTAGTTTATGCTCTATATAAGGCTTGACCATATAAACGGTTGCTCCTAATTGTGAAGCGAGCATCTGATGTTTGTTGCCACTTTGAGACGAGAGCATCACGATCGGAATGTTGGCTAATAGAGGAATTTGTTGTCGATTTCTCAACAACTCAAACCCGCTCATGCGCGGCATTTCAATATCACAGATCACCAGCCGAATATTGGTATGACGCTGAAACTGCTCTAGAGCTTCATAGCCGTCTTGTGCTTGAAATACACGATAGCCAGCTTTTTGCAGAGTCAGAGTTAGAGATTGGCGTGTCGTGATCGAATCATCCACAATTAAGATTCGCGTGTCTGGTTGAGTGCTCAACTCTGGGGACGGGGGCAATAACGATCGCTCAGAACTGGAGGGCAGCGAGTAAGAAGGTGACTTTGCCCAATGGTGATTGATAGTAGCCACACGCTGTTGATCAAACACTTTGTGGAGCAACATTGCCCCATCTACGACCAATGCCAATCGCCCGTCAGCTAAAACAGTTGCCCCGTGAATATAGCTTGGCGAACCAATCATGGTTCCTAAAGGGCGAATGACTAATTGTTGCTCACCAATTAGTCGATCGACCTCCAAACCAAGTAGGGTATCTTGGCAGCGAATCACAATAACGGGATTGATCGAATCTTTAGCGCTCAGGGGAGGCTGAAAGCTCATGGGGAGGGGAGTCGCAGCATCATAATCGAGAATGCTCGTCAGCGAGTAGATTGGAGCTAGTTTTTCATCTGCGCCCTGGTTCCACCGCAAAAACTTGCCCCCGTTGCGCTCTTGGATCTGGCTAGAAAGGGGAATCAAAATTTGCTCAACCGTATCATCTAACAATGCATAGGTTTTATCACCAACTTCGCAGACAAACAATTGAGCGATCGTCAGGCTGAGAGGAATCTGCAACTTGAATGTTGTGCCCTGGTGCAGTTCAGACTCAACCATGACCAATCCTCGCAGGGATTGCAACTGGTTTCGCACCACATCAAGCCCAACGCCACGCCCAGACAGATCGCTCACTTGAGCTACGGTGGAAAAACCTGGCTCAAACAGCAGATCGGTTAGCTGATCTTGATTGAGACTTTTCGCCTGTTCGAGGGAGATGAGTTGTTGCTCGATCGCCCGCTGTCGAATTTGATCAAAGTCCAGCCCGTTTCCATCATCCTGCACTTCAATAACCAGATGCCTGCCCTGATAGTAGGCAGAAATTGTAATCTGCCCTTTCTCTGGTTTGCCTCGCTGCTGGCGAGCATTGGCAGATTCAATTCCGTGGTCAAAAGCATTGCGAACTAGATGTAATAAAGGGTCAAACAGCTTTTCGGCCACTGCCTTGTCTACTAGCACTTCGGTTCCGTGCAGCTTGAGGGCGATCGGTTTGTTGTGCAGAGTTTCTAGCTGTTGTAGAGCATTGGGAAACCGACCAAAGATCTCGCCAAGGGGCAACATGCGAGATTCGATTAAAGCACTTTGGGTAGAGGTCAGCAGTTGATGCTGCTTTTCTAGCGTTTGGTTAGACTCGCGAGTCAACAGATCAATTGCATCAGCCGTTTCTGCTAACTGCATCAGGTGATCGACCAGCGACTGAATCAGAGCAGCATTGCTTCCATAATCACGGGCTAAGAAATCAGAGCGAGTCTGGTCGATGTTCTTTTTAGAGGCTTTATGTGCTGCCCTGGTGGGGGGCTTTGAATGTAACCCTGGGGGATTTCCGGTGTATGATTGTTTGAGCCAACTCGCTTGTCGAGTCAAGTGATCTTGAAGTTGGCTGAGTAGTTGTCTCTGTTGCTTGATCTGGTTGAGCAGGGTTTTACTAGTCATCTGTAGCTGTTCGGTCTGAAGCGACTGGCGGTTGTGGTTGGTGATTAACTCACCGATCGAGTAGTTGAGGTGGTCTAGATGCTTAACCCCTACGCGCACCGTAGCAGAAGGCAAAACTGGATCTTTCTGCGGCAGAGCATTAAAAGTAGCTACCGATCGCTCCGGCTGAGGCGGGCTATATATCTGGCTCAAGATTTGCTCAACAGTCGCACCTGAGCTTGATTGCGTCAGTTCTTCTAGATATTGATCGAGCATTGGCTCGTCTGAGGTAGATTGCTGACCCCAGATGCTTTCTAACAGTGGAGCGTCTCGTGTTTCTTCTACTAACTCACTCACCTCTACCTCAGTCTTGTCACTATTGAGTGTGAAAGCGTCATCACGAGGCGGAAGACTTGCCCATTGTTGTAACTCTCTAGAGGGTTCACCGCCCTGGGTACGATCGCCGGCTAGTACGGCTGTCTGCCCTGCTTGGAAGTCTGCTAGGGCAAGGTGAGCAATGATCGCTGCCTGATCGGGATGATGATCTAACGCTGTGAGAACCGTGTGGGCGATTGCTCCAAACCCAACTAGATTTAGAGACTCTGCTAAACCTAAGAAAACTTCAGCTTGAGTTCTCAGCATCGGCAAGACTTCTTCAGGGGGGCACTTTCTAGAGTCAGTGCCATTTGTTCTAGTCGTTGCGTGACTCCTACTTCAAACAAGGATTGGGCCATATCAAACCCCAAGTCTGCCGAAGTAGGCAGATATGCCTCTTGCCCAAAACAGTTTCCTAGTTTTTCTTGCAGCAAGGCAAAGATAGCGGCGGCTCGATCGAGAATTTGGGCATGGTCTACAGTTCTGCCTGTAAGCTCTGCCATAAGGGGCAGGCGGAGACATTCCATCCCTTCAAACAGGAGCGCTTCAGCTTCTGGGTCAAGGGATACATTAGGCTGACAGAGCACCCTGAAAATATCTTCTAGAGAATGGGCAACTCTAGCGATCGTGTCTAAACCCACGCTAGTGGCTGCCCCTTTGAGGGTGTGGGTGGCTCTCATCAGATTGTTGACTTCATTGATGCCCCAAGTTTCTTGGAGGCGTAACAAGCCTTCTTCTAGGGCTTGTAGGAGTTCGGGTGCTTCCTGAAGAAAGTATTGATAGGTTTGCTCACGGATAGTCGGGTCTAGGGTCATGGTTGCAGGGGGTCCAATTGATTAATCTCATTATTGATCTGTCTACTAGATCTCTTGCACGAATAGTCTATCTTCACCCTAATAGTCTGTCAGACTTTAATGGATGGATCGGGAATGGAGAAGCGGTTATTTTTAAGGGGTTTTCAGCCCCTTAAAAGATTCTTGACCGACCCCTAAGTCCTTTCCCCAAGGAGAGGGAACCAGGGAAAACAAGACTGATAGCTTCCTTTTCCCTGGGAAGAAGATTAGGGATGAGAGTGATCCGAATTCACGCAGGAGGTCTACTAATCGACCTTGAACTGGTCACTTTTAGATTGCAGGTCTTGAGCGGTTGCGAGTAAAGCTTTGAACGAGGCAGAAATGGTACTAGAATCTTTGGAGGTTTTATGGGCGATCGTGGCTACTTTAGTCATGGTTTGGGTGACTGACTGACACTCTTGGGTCTGTGCGTGGGTTGCCTGCGTAATGCCTGTTACCAGGTGGCTAATTTGGGCCGTAGCATCAACGATCGCATTCAAATTTTGACGCGCTTCATTGACGACGGTGGTTCCCGATTCAACCTGTTGAATTCCCGTCTCCATTGCCGTAGATACCTGCGCCGTACTGGCCTGAATTTCTTGCACAAGCTGCTCGATCTCAGTAGCAGCATTGGCAGACTGACGCGCCAGCGATCGCACTTCATCGGCAACCACTCCAAACCCTCGTCCAAACTCTCCGGCTCGTGTGGCTTCGATGGAGGCATTTAAGGCTAGCAGTTGCGTCTGGGTGGTAAAGTTGCCAATCAAGTTGACGACTCTAGAAATCTTTTGAGAAGATTCGCTCAGACGTTGCAGCCGCTTGCTGGTCTCCATCACGGTTTCTCGGATGTCTTCCATTTCTTCTACGGTGCGATCGATCGCCGCATCGCCAGCTAAAACCGTTTGGTTTGCCTGCTGAACGGCGGCTTCTACTTGCTGGGCATTGGTTTCCACAGCTTCCGTTGAGCTAGCCATTATTTGAACTTGTCCGAGGGCCTGATCGATCGCTTGAAGTTGCTCTTGAGCCTGATGGGTGAGCATTGTAATAGAAGCATTGCTGGTTTGGGTGGTTTGGGTAACTTGGTTAGCAGCAGCTTGCATCTGCG
The DNA here is from genome assembly GCA_012034655.1 of Leptolyngbyaceae cyanobacterium CSU_1_3. Lineage (GTDB taxonomy): Bacteria > Cyanobacteriota > Cyanobacteriia > Leptolyngbyales > Leptolyngbyaceae > JAAUOZ01. Next base: position 27,916 of record JAAUOZ010000020.1, read on the forward strand.
TCACAATTTGCCGTAGGCTACCCAGCGTGTTGTTATAAGCATCAGCAACCGTGCCTACCTCCGTATCTGTGACCGGGGCGCGAACTGTCAGATCGCCTGCCAGCGCAGGTCGGACTGCCATTAGCAATTGAATCACTTCCTGCTGAAGCTGCTCTTTGGCGCTCTTTTCTCGTTGGGCGGCCTCTGCTAATTGCTGCGATCGTTGTTGCAATTGCTCCACGAATTCTCCTTGCTGAATGGCAACATTGAGTTGGGCAGCAATTTGTTTGGCAAATTCAATTTCTGCTTCTTGCCACTTCCGAGGCCCGCTACACTGGTGAATGCAAAACAAGCCCCAAAGTTCTTCTCCTTTGAACAGGGGTACGACTAAGTTGGCTTGCACCTGAAACTGAGACAGCAATTCAATGTAGCAGTTTGCCATTCCTGATTGATAAAGGTCATCAAGCGCCCAGACTCGCCCCTTTTGATATTGCTCTGCCAGCCCCTCAGCAAAACAGTGATCCGTCACCTTGATCGCCAAGGCTGAAACGTAGCCTGGAGTCACATCTTCTACAATTGTTGAGCCGTCGATGTAGCCTGGGTCAAATTTGAAGATTGCCACGCGATCGACCTGCCAGAAGCTACGAATTTCTCTAGCAATAGACTTGAAGGTCTTCTGCAAATCGAGAGACTGCCGAATGCGATCGCCCGTTTTGGTAATGAATCGTTCTCGCTCTGCCGTCTTTGCTAATTGCTCTGCTTGAATTCGCAGTTGCTCTAAATATTCTGCCTGTTGCAATGCTACCCCCAACTGAGCGCTAATTCGCATCATTAACTGAGTCTCTCCCTCTTGCCAATGCCGCTCGGCACTGGTTTGAAACGCAGAGAGCAATCCCCAAAGGGTCTGCCCCTGAAAAATGGAAACCACCAGACAGGCTTTGACTTCATAGACCTCTAGCGCTTCTATATGGCAATCGGTAAGATCCGCAGTGTAGATATTGTCGATTACCAAGGGTTCATTGTTGCAGAACCTACCGCCTTGATGTTCTTGGAGGTAGGGATCTTCCCAACCACTACCGACTAGCTGGGGCAGACCTCTAGCCTCTGACTCTGCCACAAAATCGCCAAAAAAGTCTGGGCGAAATTTGTAAATCGTCAAGCGCTCAACATTCAGAAGTTTGCGAACTTCTTGGGTGACAGTTTTGAAGATGGTGTCAATGTCAGAGGTTTGACGAAGCTTATCAATCACATGGGCGGTGGCTTGCCCCCGATCGGACTCTTGCCTCAGTTCGGTGGCTTGCGATTGTACTTGCTCTAAATATTCTGCTTGTCGAATGGCTAGCCCAAACTGTCGCCCAACCTGAGCCAGCAAACTAACTTCGGCGGGTTCCCAGTGGCGCGTTCCTGAGTTTTGGTAAGCCCCCAGTAAGCCCCACAGCGTTTCTCCATCAAAAATTGGCGCGATCGTATAAGCTTTGACCTCAAACCCTTCTAAAATCTCAACGTGACAAGGGCTATGATCTGCGTTGTAAATGTCATCTACTGCGATCGTTTCATTGTTGCGATAACGTCCTCCCTGAGTTTCTTGCATATAACTATCTGCCCAAGCAGTTTCAAGCTCAAGCCCGACGAGCGCAACCCAATTCTTACCCACTGACTCAGAGACAAACTGACCACTCCAGTCTGGGTTAAAGCGATAGACCGCAACCCGATCGCACTTCAACTGCTGCCGCACTTCTTGGGTTGTTGTCTCAAAAACGCTCGCCACATCTGGAGACTGGTGGATTTTTTTAATCATTTTTGCAATGATTTTGTCTTGCTCCATTTGTTTATGCTTTTGGGCACGCGCTTCGACTGGTTGAAGATTTAGCCTCAGTTCCCTGGTTACTTGGTCGAGCCAATTGATTTCAGACTCCTCCCATTGGCGAAAGTTAGAACATTGCTGGGCGATCAATAGTCCCCAGAGTTGCTCTCCCACCCAAATTGGAATGCTTAAACTTGACTTGACCTGAAACCGTTCTAGCAGTTGAAGCTGATAGGGCGTTACAGATTCTTGAACAACCTCATTGAGCGCAACGAAAGGCCGTTGTTGGTAATCTGATAGGTGTTTGGCTCCAAAGGCGATCGTAGGGAGAGTCGCCTTCAAACTAGGCGTGTAGCCGACCATCATTGCTTCAGCAACTACCATACCCTGAGATTCGCCTTGCAAGCGGTAGATCAGCACTCGATCTGTTTGTAAGACTTTGCGAACTTCAGTCACAGTTGCTTCAAACAATGTTTCGATAGATTCCGCTTGGCGCATTCGGCTAGCAATGTCAAACAACCCCAGACTGGGATGATCTGGATGCTCGGCAGGTGAATCATTGAAGTCGATCGGGTGCATTGAAGGATCAATGATCTCATACTTGGAATTGAGGCTTGATTCAAACTGCTCTAGTTTCTGCATGGTTATAAGTGTCTCTGAGTCATTATCTGAGTTAGAAAAATGGGAAGAATTAACTTCTGAAGTTGTTTCCTGCTCGGTCACAGCTAAATTATTGGGCAGATCAACGATCGGTGGTTTGCTAGGTTCAACCTGTCCCCAAGGGTCGCCCACTTGGGTGGCTGAATAATGCGGCGGATCAACGATCGGTGGTTTGGTAGGAGTGTTGCTACGCAAGAATTTTCTGATAAAGCGCACGGTCGGAGAAGCCTTGAAAGTCAAAAACTTTAAGTCTCTCCTTCTGGGTATTTTTTCCATAGGGGGCAATGAACAATGGTTTTGAGGTCTAAAACAGCATCACTGCACCCAGGGAGTGTTCCTTGAACCAATGGCAGAAGTTGAGGCGGAAATAAACCGAACATTGTGGGTTGAAGTTGCTGCAAGTTGTGTAGCTCAATATCGTTGACTTGCGGTACTCCTAGCCCGATCGACTGGTGATTGACTTGAACTACGATGACTGCGATCGTAGTCATTCCTTGCTCCGACTGCAAGGGAGACGGATAGCCCGCAAAGTCGTTGAAGTCTATAAGCCAGAGCATTTCTCCGCGCCAGTTGCAAATTCCCATCACGCAGCTAGGCATATCTGGAAGGGGCAAAATCTCGCCCCTATCTATTTTGAAAATGCCTGTGATTTGCTCTAGAGGCAGCAGCATACTATCTTCGGTTCCTAGCGGGAAGCGGAGTAGTTGCTGGCGAGTTTCTGGCGGAAGGGGATCTAAAGTCAGTGCACTCAGGCTGTTGAGTGCTAGTGCTGAATCGAAGGATTCCATCATAAAATTGCTTCCTAAGCCGCCGTTAAGCGCAGAACGGTTTTTGTAAGCTCTTTCTGGTCTACAGGCTTGCGGAGATAGGCATCTGCTCCCAGCATTGCGCCCCACATTTTGTCTACATCAGTTGCCTTGGTTGAGCAGATGACGATCGGGATCTGTGAAGTGCTAGCCTGGGTTTTTAATTCACGGCATAGCTCAAATCCACTTTGCCCTGGGAGGATCACATCCAGAACCACCAAATCTGGTCTCTTCAAGCTGAGCTTGATTCGAGCCTCTTCACAACTGACGACACTAATCACTGCTAGACCTGCTTGCTTGAGGTAGCGGGTTAGTACCTCGGTTTCTGTCAAACTATCTTCGACTAAAAGGATCGTGGTCATAGATATGTTCTCGTGATACAACGTTCTTCAGGTTCGCACCGTTCTAATAGGAAGATGAAGAGAAAACTGGTAGATACTGCCGCAAAGCAGATAGCACTTTTGCTGACTCGATCGGCTTTGCCAAAACCCGAAGAGCCAACAAGCTTTGCGCGCACCCGATCGACAAGGCCGTCACTGCTGGTGAGAATAATCACCGGAGTATCTTTGAAGGCTGAAATGCGGCGGATTTGAGCACACACTTCATATCCGTTGGCCACAGGCATAAGCAAGTCTAAGAAGATCAAATCAGGCTTATGCTCTAGCAACATGGGTAGTGCCTGCATTGAGTCGCGAATATTAATGAACCGATAGCCCGCCAGGGAAAGAATGCGCCCCATCACTGCGCTGTCAAATCGGCTGTCGTCAATGTAGGCGATCAGAGAACCTGTGCTTGACTTAGCCTGAAAGTTGATGTCATCTACAAGCGTTAGTCCCATTGTCCCCTCGTTCACGTAGGGCATGATGGACTGTGCTAAGGGTACTACGGGCTGGTTTAATTTGATGGCTAAATCTCTTAACGTCCACCGACCATCTGCCAGGGTGGAGAGGTTATGGTAGGCAAGCAGTGAAGTCTGCTGTCGCAGCCCTTCTGCATCCCAGATAATGGGAGCGAGGTTAGGAGAGAAGCCAACCAAGCCTGCTTGTTGCCAAATTTCCCAGGCTTTTTCTGCCTGCTGCCAGGCTTGGTCGGCCTGAAGCGAAACCTGCGGTGAGGTCAGCAGATCTTGAGGAAGCTTGCTATAAGCCAGTTGCATTTCTGAGTGCTGTCGGGGTTGCTGGCTCGCCTGAATCACATCAAACAGCAGTTCTAGAATGTTGCCCCCTACGATCGCTGCCAGTTTTCCTTGGGGAATGTTTCCTTGTTTGACTTGATTGACTAAAGCGCCGTAGTCCCAGTGTTGAGGGCGTTCTGTGGCTCGATCGTCAGCCGCTAAATGGGGGCAATGCTGATGTAATTGTCGATTCCACCGACGAAGTGGGTGCAACTCACCTGCACTCCACGATAAGCACCCCATGTGAAAAAACAAACTCCACATAGGTTTCTGAATGCCTGAAGCACTCAAATCTAGCCGACCTGAAATTTTCTCTCGACTACAAACCTGAATATGTCGTGCTAGTTCATAGGCGCTCTCCACCTTGTATGTCGCAATAGGAGGCTCGATCGATCTTACAGATGATGGAGTAAACATTGTTAGAAGGATTGGGAGTAAATCTGAGTTGTTGATCAGCCCCTAGCACCTGGTTTCCTGGAACAGAATATTGCCAGAAAAGTATCTGTAGAAGAAAAAGTTAAACCATTAACCGAAGGGCGCTGACTTAAGCTAAATCGCCCGATCAACCTTGACAGACCACTAGTTTGCTCAACCGTGGTAAAGCCCTCCTTTGAAGGACAATGATCCAAATCTTGGCGATGGTAGAAACTGCCAATATCTTGAATGCTTTAAGAGAGCAGCTTTACAGCCCCGGAAGCTTGATTTATCAATTGAGCTACTCCTAAATGTTCTTGGAAGTAGAATTTTACCAATTAAACTACATCTCAGACTGTAGGGTACGTTGCTTTAACTATAAGTATTCTTCTCTATTAAAACTTCGGTTTTTTTCTGAGTTTTATACGTCTTTCTACTGAGTGTAGAACTAATTCAATGGACAACGTGATTCTTATTCATCATGTCTATGCTTCTGATGTTTTTCTATAAAACACCAAAATAAAGCTGATTCCTGTGAGATAGGAATCAGCTTTATTTTGTTATTCTCTGTGTAGCTTACAAGCGTTACATCAAGTGTTGATCGGAATTTACAAGGGTGTTTAAGTTACCAACGCTCAATAACTTTGCAGAGTTCATCTGAGAAAATGGAGGTGCTGCCGAACCCTCGGCATATTGAGGATAACGCTGTTGGGCAATGACTGTTGCATTGCTCTGCAAGTTGTGTTCTAGAAGAGCCGATACTTGAACCGTCTTTGCGTCATAGGTCTGTGTGACCAGATTGGGATAGAAACCAATACCGACGATCGGAAGCAATAAGCAAGCGGTAATGAATATCTCGCGAGGATTGGCATCAAAGAAGGGCTGATGCTCTTCCGTCAAAGCTGGATTTTCGGTTCCGTAGAAGACCTGTCTCAGCATAGAGAGCAAGTAGATTGGGGTCAAAATCAATCCCACTGCCGTCAGGAAAATCACCACTGCCTTAAACGTAGGGTTGTAGGCATTACTCGACACTAGACCCAGGAAGACCATAATCTCTCCCACAAAGCCACTCATTCCAGGTAGTGCCAGAGAAGCCAGAGAGCCAGCCGTAAATAGAGCGAAGGTCTTGGGCATTGCTTTACCCATGCCGCCCATCTCATCCATCATCAGTGTGTGAGTGCGATCGTAGGTTACGCCAGCCAAGAAGAAGAGACTTGCAGCAATTAAACCGTGAGATAGCATTTGCAAAACTGCGCCATTCAGTCCCAAGTCAGTGAAGGAGGCAATGCCCAGTAGCACAAAGCCCATGTGCGAAATCGAGGAATAGGCTAACCGTCGCTTCAGATTGGTTTGACCAAATGCACACAGCGCACCGTAGATAATGTTAACCAGTCCGAGAATAGCGATCGCAGGTGCAAAGTAGACGTGGGCACTGGGTAGCATTTCAATGTTCATGCGGATGAGAGCATAGCCTCCCATTTTTAGTAGAACCCCCGCCAGAATCATAGATACGGGAGCCGAAGCTTCACCGTGAGCGTCAGGCAACCAAGTGTGCAGTGGGAAAATCGGTAGCTTGACTCCGAAGGCAATCAATAGCCCGGCATAGGCAAGTAGCTCAAATCCTAGGGAGTAATTCTTGAGGCTCAATGCTTCCATGTCAAAGGTGACAGTATCGCCGTAAAATGCCATTCCCAACCCAACTACCAGGATAAAGATGGATGCCAGGGCAGTGTAGAGAATGAACTTTGTGGCAGCATAGCGGCGTTTAGCTCCACCCCAAATTGCAATCAGGAGATAAACCGGAACTAACTCCAATTCCCAGTTGATGAAGAATAGCAGGATATCCTTTGCAACAAATACGCCAAGCTGGGCACTGTACATCACCAGCATTAGGAAGTAAAACAGGCGTGGCTTATTTTTGACTTTCCACCCTGCAAAGATGGATAAGGTTGTTACTAAACCTGTCAACAAAACCAAAGGCATTGATAGACCATCTACGCCAACTGACCAGTTCAAGCCCAACTGCGGAATCCAAGCGTAGCTCTCGGTTAGCTGAAACTCAACACTGTGAAAATTGTAGTGCTGCCAAGCCGTATAGACCATGAGGGCAAAGTCTACTAAGCCAACACCCAGCGCATACCATCGGACTGTTTTACCCTGCTTGTCAGGCAACACAGGAATGACAAAGGAAGCCAACAGTGGCAGGAGAACAATAGTGGTTATCCAAGGAAATTGAATACTCATAATTGGCATTTGAGGTGAGAGAGTAGGTGAGAGAGTAGTTTTTGCATGTCTAGGGCGAAGCAGTTGCACCAAGGCTCTTAGGGGCTGACCATCAATGGTTACAAATGCTTTGTCCTGATTGAGCGATCGCGCATAAACTGTATTGATGTGCTAGAGGGGTAGACCTGCACCAGCCGCGATCGATGAGTAATGTTAGAGTTGAAAAGCTGTTTGCTGAATCACACAATCAACTTGTAAGTTGCGAGTTGCGAGTTGCGAGTTGCGAGTTGTGAGTTACTGCCTGTTCTTGCTTTAAGTTAAGTCAAACGAGGTAACAAAGTCGGGATATTCCACGATTGTTGCTTTGAGGCGATCGTAAAAGGTTCCATTAGGCATGATGGTTCCTCGCATTGTTGCGTGTCTCAAGTCAACATGGTTCAGATTTGCTCTATATAGGCAACTTCCAACCAGATCAGCACTATTGAAGTTGGCTCCGCATAAGTTAGCGCCCGATAGATCTGCCATAAACAAAATGGCTTCTTGGAAGTCGGCTTCGGTTAAGTCTGATTCGCTCAAGTTTGCCCAGGGGAGATAGGCCTGCCTCAGGTTAGACATCGACAAGGTAGATTGCTTTAGGTTTGCCTCTCGCAGGCTAGCTCGACCTAAATCTGCATGTCTCACGATCGCCCATTGCAGATCAACCTCCGTCAAATCGGCTCCATTCAGGTTTGCACCACTGAGATCTGCCCGACAAAGATCTGCCTGGCGTAGGGTACTCATGCTCAGATCGGCTCGCCTCAAGTCTACGCCCATCAAATTTGCACCCGTGAGGTTTGCTCTTTGTAGGTTTGCTCGATCTAGTAGTGCTCCGCTCAAATCGATATCTTTGAGGTTTGCACCACTCAGGTTTGCGCCGCTGAGATCGATGTAGCTAAAGCTTCTTTGCCCTGAGATATATTGTTTTATAAGCTTGTCAGCGATCGTTGCTTGCCTATCCATTGCCTTTGCGTTCATGGCCTTTGCGTTCATTTCCTTAACCTCCATTTCCTCAATTGATCAAATCTGCTGATCAAATCTGCTTGATTTGTCTGTTTTCTGAAATTGGAAACCTTATAGAAACTCGACTCGTTATGCAATAGCCGAAGGCATTGCTTTATAAAAGCTGCTAAAGAATGAGAATTTAATAACTTCGATGTTTTCTGTAGGGTTGCAAGTCATTGGGTTCCTACCAGGCAATCAATTCTCGACTTTATTGAATCCACATTCCGCAGAGGATTACTAGGGAAGCATTCCAACTGTGCAAAATTTCCGGGCTGCTCTCAACCCTACTCGCAATTTAGGAGTAGGGGAACCAGATTTCTTGCTCCCTTCTCCCGCTCTGGGGGAGGGGTTGGAGGTGAGAGCGGAGAGACTGTGCTACACATCTGGGCTGCCCCGATTACTAGTATCTCTAAACTGCGTGAACACAAGCTGATTGAAGTCAAACTATAGCAATCCTAAAGCTGTAGAATTGGGCAACTCAGAACTCCGGCCTTTCTTGAAAAGTCGGAGTTCTGGAAATCCCCAATATCCCAAGCTTGCAATGTAACTTGAGGACTGAAAGCTTAGTTGACGACTACATAAACCCGATCGATTTTGATCTTCTTGCCATTTGTTCCAGCATTGCGGATAATAACCTTCAGATCATTCACCTTGGCGGCTGTGTTAATTGCCGTAGTCACATCCCACTCGACGCGTCCTTCCTTCGATTCGCCTGACAAAACGGGCACTGTTTGGCTCCCCAACGTGGAAGGTTGAGTGAGTGAGCCGCCGCCCACCTGGAAGACCACTGAGTTAGGCGAAATTCCTTCCTCTTCGTGATGTTCTATATACACTTTCACTGACCGGATCGGGGTATTGGCGGGAACCGTGTTCTGTAACTTAAACGACCAAAAATCGCCCGACTCCAAATCTAAGCGATCGTTGTCGCTCTTCTTGACCACGTAGACCTTACCATCTTGAACTAGAGTCTTCCGATTTTTAGTATCCCAGCCGTCTACCACCTGTAGAGTAATCGAATTGCTAATTGGTGTTGGAGTCGGTGTTGGAGTAGGGGTCGGTGTTGGGGTAGGGGTAGGTGTTGGGGTAGGGGTAGGGGTCGGTGTGGATTGCCCAAATAGAGACTGTACGCCCTGGCTAGAGTTGAACATCGCACGACCATCATGGGCAATATTAGGAACCGTGACTTTCGTGTGCTTACTCTGGATGGTGGAACCAAAGAACTGCGTCAAATAGTTGTAATAAACAGTTCCGCGCTCAAGCCGATGTGCCCCTTGCAGCTTGGCAGGGCAATCATTGTCTAAGGAAGAAGCATTGGGATCGGTATCTTTTTCACCGAGCAAGTAGATAACTTGTCGTTGGGCATATTGCGACCTGATCTTGGTGGCTCCAAGACTTTGCATATAGCTGTTCAGACCATTCAAGCCATATTTGTAGGTGTCGAAGTCGGGGCAACTAGATTGTGTCTGGGCGCTAGGAACCGCGAACTCATTAACTGTCTTAGCAACTCTACGCTTGTTGTCAAAGTAGAGGTAGGAAGAGGGGTTAGCGACGACATAGCGGGTAGACACGCCGGCTGGCTCAACACTACCTGCCACAAAGCGATTAGTAAATTGCCCCCCTGCGGAATGCCCAGTAATCGTAATGCTTTGCAGATTTGGGTAGAGGTTGCGGTTTGCCAATTGTTCCATCATTCCATTCACAGCACTGTATGAACTGATCTGTGCCGATCGGGGATTGCTCGATGTAGATAGGGAGGCATCTCCCTGTTTCCAACCGTCGTTTGTCCAAAATGGAATTTCCCGTCCAGGATTGCGACTTTTAATGTCTTCTTCTAGCAGAAATTGAGGAGCCAGAATTATCGTGTCGTTTGAGGCTCCAGCCTTTTTCGCAGCCTCTACGATGTACTGGTAATAGTCGTCTGCGTTTCTGTTTGTGCCATGAATAACAATCACAGCCTGCCGAACGGTGGCATCTTGTTGCCCTAAAGGTTTATTGCTGCAATAGGGAAGCTTAAGGCTACCTGCCGTATTCAAAGCGATTCGACCAGAGCAAACTACCGATACTGGTTCCTTGGCTACAGCAGGATTGATATATAATCCCAGAGTCGTGACTGTTGCCCCAAACACGAGCACTGTTGCAGCAAGCTGTTTCATTGCAGATTCGCCGTTTGATTTAACCATGATTCCTCCTGGGACTGAAAATAGGAACTTTGGTAGAGGCGTACCCTGCTTTGGGTAAATGAGATGATCACGATCGTGTAGCGATGCTCAGATACTTCAAGATTGTGGACTAACTTTGTTTAGTCAATGTTTCTCAAAACTATCAAGTCATACTTGATAGCAAGGCTAAGCCCAAAACTGCGCCAAAGATGAGCAGTGCATATAACTGAGCACGACCACTCTCCAAATACTTCAAACCTTCCCCAAAGACCAAAGTAACTAAACCTGTGAGATTAACAAGACCGTCTACTACTGTGTTATCAACTGCTTTGACCTGCTCAGCAAGGCGACGGCTGTTCTGAACAAACACCGCATTGTATAGATCGTCGATATACCACTTGTGCAAAGAGAGCAAATAGAGTGGTCGAATTCGATGTGCGATCGCACTGGGATCAATCTCGTGTTTCAGGTACATGAAAAGGGCAAGAATAATCCCTAGTAAAGCGATCGCGACCGAGGTTCCTGCCATCAGCAGAAACTCATTCCAATCAGAAGGTTCTAAGTGCTCTAGTAAGTCAGGTATCACTTTCCCGGATGAAGTCATAAAGGCTTCAAAGTAGTTGGCGTAAGGAGTGCCCACTAGCCCAATTAGTTGCGAGGGAATTGCCAGAATCACCAATGGCAACACCATTGATAGGGGCGATTCATGGGGAAATTTGAGATGGTTCTTGCGATCGTCGTGGGAATCATCCAAACGTTGATGTTGAGCTTTTTTAGTTTGGAGTTGCTGACGAATTGCATAGTTATGCCCGCGAAATTCTCCTTCAAACGTTGAAATATACATACGGAACATATAGAAGGCGGTAATCCCTGCTGTGAGCCAGCCGATCGCCCACAGCGCCGGATTAGCCGCAAAGGCAGCCCCCAGAATCTCATCTTTTGACCAAAAGCCAGCAAATGGTGGAATTCCAGCGATCGCTAGTGTACCAATCAAAAAGGTGATAGCTGTGACGGGCATATATTTCCTGAGTCCACCCATCAAGCGCATATCCTGGGCTAAAGCCGGATCATGCCCAACAACAGATTCCATTCCATGAATTACAGAACCCGACCCAAGAAACAGCATGGCTTTGAAATAAGCATGGGTCATCAGGTGAAATAGACCTGCACTATAAGCACCCACACCCATTGCCATGACCATATAGCCCAACTGCGACATCGTGGAGTATGCCAGACCTTTTTTGATGTCATTTTGAGTAATGGCGATCGTCGCTCCCAAAAACGCAGTGAATGCCCCTGTCCAGGCAATCACATTCATTACAGCAGGCAATCCTTCAAAGACGGGGAACATTCGAGCAATCAAGAAAACCCCGGCTGCTACCATTGTTGCTGCATGAATCAGCGCAGAAATTGGAGTCGGGCCCTCCATTGCATCGGGCAACCAAACATGTAATGGAAACTGAGCAGATTTGGCCACAGGGCCGAGAAAAACTAGAATCGCAAATAGAGATGCTAAACCGACGCTAAGGGAGCCAGACTGAATCAATGCTGGTAAGCGATCGCCAATCACATCAAACTCAAAGCTGCCTGTCGTCCAATACAGTGCTAAGATTCCTAGCAACAACCCAAAGTCGCCCACTCGATTGGTGACAAATGCCTTTTGGCAGGCCGCTGCCGCCGCTTTGCGTTCATACCAAAACCCGATCAGCAAGTAGGAGCACATGCCGACTAGTTCCCAAAAAATGTAAATCTGCACCAGGTTAGGGCTGACCACTAGCCCCAGCATTGAGGAGCTAAATAGACTCAGATAAACATAGAAACGAACATAGCTCGGATCATGCGCCATGTAGCCGTCGGTGTAGATCATCACCAAGAGCGCTACGGTTGTCACGATCGTTAGCATCATTGCTGCTAGGTGGTCGATCGTGTAGCCTACCCTTAGGTGAAAATTTCCAGCAACGACCCACTCGGTCATTTGTGTGTAAGATGCGTGCCCCTCAATTTGGCTCCACAATATAGCAAACGACATCACCATTGCGGCTCCGACAAGAGACACCATGAAAATGGAACTTCCTCGCCGAAGCTGATTTGTCGTCTGGTTGAATGTTACTAAGCCTAAGCCAACCAACACCGCTCCTGCTAAGGGCAAAACCGGAATTAGCCAAACATACTGATATAGTAGTTCCATCATTCACGTCTGCTCCTATATTTTCTGCAATCAAGTGCCACGATCGCTATCAGTTTTCGTCAAAGGTTCAATGGTTTGGTGTCGCTTATAAAAGTGGCTCAAAACCATCACGCCAGAAAACCTAGTGTTTTCATCAAGCTAACCTCGTGAAGGTAACAAACCTGGGGCGAGGCAGTCTCTAAGGTAGAATTAGTTGAACTGTTCTCTACCTGGGCGTTGCTAAATTGCGGTATGAAATACTAAATTCGCACTCACCCTAGCCCTCTCCCCCAGGAGAAGGAATAAGAGAAAACAAGGAATAAGAGAAAACAAGGCTGATAGCTCCCTTCTCTCTGGAAAGACGGGTTGGCAAAGCTCTTGCTCCACTTCGTGAGGAGGGCCGTCAATATATAAAAACACCCTTCGAGAAACTTCAAAGGGTGTCAAAGTAAGGCTTTTAGGGCGTAACGATCGTTAGCTTACTGCAATGGATTGCAGGGTGGGTGTTGCAACTGATGCAAGATCTTAGTTAGCCATGAATCTGGGCTACTCGTTCATTCCTTTATAGGTTGCAACTGTTGAAGGCGACATCCGGCTCATATATCGGAAAATCCAATATTTAAACACGGTGTCCATGATCACTGGAACCGTTGCAATAAACAGAGAAATCATGCTGGCATTGGCGACAACGCCTAAATGACCTGCTATTCCCTCTAGGAGGACTTCCCAGCCGTGGGGCGAGTGGAAGCCAACGAAGATATCTGTCATCAGGATGAGGATAAATGCCTTGGCGCTGTCACTCAGACCAAACACCAAATCGTCCATAAACGATTTTAGGACTGCGATTTGGTTGCGATTTGTGAGCAAAATTAGCACAAAGGCTCCCGTGGCGATGATATCTGCAAATACGTTACTAACTGCATCTTTGCCTTTTCCACGAAACTGTTCAGCAATTTCGATCGCCTTTTCCTGAACTAGCTTTTCTCGTTCTTCTGCTGCTTGTTCCGGTGTTTTTGTTGGCTCTGCTGCTGGCTTTTCTGATCTAACTTCTGATGGTTCTGCTGGCTTCTCTGATTTGGTTTCTGATTGTTCAGGTGACTTTTCTGACCTGGCTTCTGATTGTTCAGGCTTTTCTGATTTAGCCTCTCCTAGAAGCGGACTGATGCGAATCAGTGCATCAAATTTGAGACTTTCTTCATAGGTTTGAAGCTCTTTGAATGCTTCCTCCTTCATTTCTGAATTGAGAAACACCTGAGCCGCCTCTTCTCCACCCATGCGATCGAGAATGGGTCGAACAACGAAATGCTTGGATAGCTGCTGAGTCAATAGAGGAACCAATACCAGAGTTAGTAGAAATTGAACCGCCATTGTTGTTTTCGCTCTGGATGTGCGAAACTTTTTCAGAACTTCTTCTTCTCTTGACATGAGATTTAACGCTTATGGGGTGTAGAAGTAAAAACCTGGAAATGTGCGAACAAAATTAAGGATGGAAGAGTTGGTTAAGAGAAAGATTATCTAGGGGAAGGTAGATATAAGCGATCGCTGCGAGCGAGGTCAGAACTCCTACCACAGCTAAGAATTGTACAGAAGTACGAATGAAAGCAACGATTGAATTACTAGCGCGATTGCTAGACTTAATGGCTGTCACCGTTAGGACAAAATCACCGATGCGAATCTTGTCATTAGGTTTTAGAAGAAAATTCTGATTGGTCTGGGCATCTTCGTTGTTGACCATCGAGCCACTGGTGCTGCCGAGGTCAGAAAAATAATATTGCCCTGCCTGGTGAATGATTCGGGCGTGTACGCGACTCACATCAGAACTATTCAACATCAGGTCGCATTTTGCGTTTCGACCTAGGAGTCCTCCTCCTTGAGCCAAAATTTCAGGTGTAAAAATCTTTTCCTGAAACTCACTTGTTTGTTGATCGAACACTTTGATTGCAATCATTTTGTGTGACTCCTTATGGCGGTTATGTAAGGGTGAAATATTGACAACGCATCGTTTTCTTCTGGCTTAACTTGTCAAGCTCGATCGCGATTTGGATTGTTCCTCATCGTCGTTTGCCCGTCTTTTGCAGGCGTTTTTTTGGGGTAGCTGATCTGTGTTTGATCATCCTTTGGAACACGCTTTGGAATGGTTCTAAATGTTGTTGGCTCGTCGGGTGGAGGTGTTTTTTGAACCTGCCCAATTTGGGTTTGATCTTCGTCCAAGATAGGCTTCTGCATCGGCTTGATTGTAGTTTGTCCAACCTGGGTTTGATCTTTGCTTGAGAGAGGCTTCTGCATCGGTTTGAATGCAGTTTGCTCCTCTAGTATCGAAGATCGATCTAAGTGTTGAGTCTGCGATCGCTGCTGATCTAAAGCCACTTTCTGCACAACTGGCGGTGCTACTTCGGCTGATGAGGGGGCTTTGTGAGTGTGGTTAGCCTGCGATTGCGATTTATCTAGAATATTCTGATCTACAGCTATCGAGACAGTTGGTTCACTGGCTGAATGAGCTTCACGAGCTTGTTCGCTGTGAGCTTGTTCACTGTAAGCTTGTTCACTGTAAGCTTGTTCACTGTGAGCTTGTTCACTGTGAGCTTGTTCACTGTCTAAAAGAACTTCTTGCGTTGCGATCGGGGATATTAGATTGTTGGGTGCAGTTTCATGACGTTGTTCAACTGGCAATTGCTCCTCATATTGAGCATTTTCTGGTGCTACTATCGACACAGGGAACTGCTCTGACCCAGGAGGACTATAGAAAGGCTGAGCAATCGGCTGCACGTCGTCTGAAGTAGCTATCAATGGGGCTAATTCCGGTAGAGGAAAAGGTTCGTAAGAAGATTGAACCTGAGGCTGAACCTGGGGCGATCGCGCTTCGTCTGGAAAAGGCTTATGTATGGGTCTTGATGCAGTTAAATCTTTTGGCGGAGAAGCGTTTTGAGCGTGTCCATTCTGCGATCGAACCGATCTAAACTCTGTTAATTCTTCGAGTGGAGGCGTTTGGGGCGTGGGTTTAATTTGAATTGGCTCTTTGGCTGGAAGTTGCTTTTGAGCAGATCTGAACTCTGTTAACTCTTCTAGTAGAGGCGCGGCGGGAAGTGCCCTAGGAGTCTGCCCAATCTGGGTTTGCTCCTTGTCAGGAAGACGCTTTCGGATGGGGTTGAATGCTGTCTCCTCGTCTACTGGGAGCGCTTCATGGGTGGAGCCAATTCGCGGTTGGCTTCGCGATGCTCTCAAAGGTTGCTGCTTAGCTGAATGCGTTCTCGAAAAGCGTCTCAGCAAAGCTATGGGAGAGAGTTGCCGCAATATTGCGTAACCTAAGTTCAACCCACGGATTAGAGCATTGAGTGGAAGTGGTTCGCTAACAGGCTGACTGTTGAGAGCATCTGCAACTTGTTTTTTGGAAGCCTCTTCCGATTCTGTGAACAATCGAAGAATAACAATCACACTGAGCAGGATAAAAACCCAAAATAGGGTGATTCGCAAAATATGCACTGCGCTGCTGCCCAAAAATAGGGAACCCAGCAAGATCAGCCCACAGCTTGCTAGCGCCCAGAGGATAAACTGCACATGTTTTTCAGGTACTTTTGAACTCATAGATTAACCTCTCAAACTGCTGATGGCACTAGTTGTCAAACTGAGGTAGAGTTTCTAGCAAAATTACGATCGCGGGTCAGTGTGCTACTCATTCATTTGTTTGAGTGTTGCCACAGTAGAGGGCGACATGCGCGACAGATATCGGAAGATCCAGTACTTAAAGATGGTGTCCATCACAACTGGAACCGTCGCAATAAATAGAGAAATCATGCTGGCATTGGCAGCAACCCTAGTGGTTCGCGTATTGCTTCC
>JAAUOZ010000204.1 GCA_012034655.1 Leptolyngbyaceae cyanobacterium CSU_1_3
TGGGAGGAGGGGTTGGGGTGGAGGGCGAGACAACCTTGCAGTGGACGGAATGATTTAATCCACGTTCTTTAACGCTGTGTCGTCGTCGCGGATTGGTTGAATAGGATCGATCGCGCGTCTTCTACACTCACAGTCTGATTTTTGAATGTCTCTGCTTTGTCATAGGCCCGAATCGTAGCAGGACGTTCTTTGATGGCTGCAAACCAGCGTTTTAGGTGGGGGAAATCATCTAAATTTTGACCCTGCCGATCGTAGGGTACAACCCATGGATAAATTGAGATGTCGGCGATCGAATACTCGCCTGCTACAAATTCACGATCGCTGAGGCGCTGATTTAGCACGCCATAGAGTCGCCCGGTTTCTTTAACGTAGCGATCGATCGCATAGGGGATTTTTTCGGGCGCATATTGGTTGAAGTGATGGTTTTGTCCTGCCATTGGCCCCAGTCCACCCACCTGCCAAAACAACCATTGCAACACCTCGACTCGATCTCGCAAATCAGTGGGGATCAGCTTGCCAATTTTGTCGGCAAGATATAGCAAGATTGCGCCTGATTCAAAGACGGAGATGGGTTCACTCCCTTGGGCTGGCTCACGATCGACGATTGCCGGAATCCGATTGTTGGGTGCAATTTTGAGAAATTCTGGCTGAAACTGATCGCCCTTACCGATGTTAATGGGAACGATCGTATACGGTAATTCGACTTCCTCTAAGAAAATCGTAATTTTGTGCCCGTTGGGTGTCGTCCAGTAATACAAATCAATCATGACTCAATTCTCCTGAATGAATACTCAAGCATGAAAAAACTAAGCGATTTGCAATTCCTCAAGCGTTGGACAATCTGTGTATCCCTCTTTGTCGCCTCCATAGAGGGTGCTGGGATCAGGTTGATTTAAAGGTGCATTCTTGTGGAATTGCTCTGGTAAATCTGGATTGACAATGAACAGTTTGCCGAACGACACTAAATCAGCATTTCCGCCTGCGATCGCAGCTTCGCTTTAGCCTGATCGTAGTCCAAATTCACCATCAAATTCTCCTGATAAGTCGGACGAAAATAAGTGCTGAAAACACTCACTCCGCCGTGTCTCCCATCCGATACACTCGGCTTGATATTGCTTTATTCTGGGAGGGCTTTATTCTGGGAAGGCTTTATTCTTGAAGGTGTGAGCTAGTTCTCTAGTTCGGTAAAATTGAACAATCAAACTATATCGCACAATTGTTTGGAGTGCAACTGTTTGAACAATAGAGGATCAGGAACCGTTAATCTCGCCCATTCAATCAGGGTTCTAGACTCTAAAGCCGCCTATCTAAAGTTCAAAATAAAGTCCAAAATCCTATCAACCCACCCGTCTGAGTTGCCACAAAAAAAGGGCAGACCCAAGGCCTGCCCTACCAATAAAATTGAACCCACGATCGCTAAACTGCCATGGCAGGAGTCTCAAGCTCGACAACTTTGTTTTCAGATCTGGCTTGCCACACTTTGCCGTCTAGAGCCATTTGCTCAATCTGACTAGCGAGACGTAGCGCCTTTAGGGCCTGTTCACCACCCACCGAAGGCTGGTTGCCACCGCGCACACAACCGACAAAATGCTCCAACTCCGCATGAAGCGGCTCAATGTTGCTGGTGTACACCTTCTCGATCAGCCCATCCTGGCGATACAACACCTGACCGTAATCTGTCCGATAGTTTGCCGTAGTTTGACGATGAATCAGAATCTCGTTGTTGAGAAAGTCGGCCTCCGTCAGAGAGCTTTTGCAGTGGGCAGCAATGCGACGAATCTTACGGTGCGTGACTTTGCTAGAGGTCAGCGTTGCCACAATACCGTTGGCAAACCCCAGGGTCGCCGTCACATAATCGAGATAGCCAGAGTCAGAAGCCCGGCTGCCACTTGCAGTTAACTTCACCACCGGGGCGGCTGCAAGCTCTAGCATCAGATCGATGTCGTGAATCATCAAATCCAGCACGACAGACACGTCGTTGGCTCGATCGGAATAGGGACTCATCCGATGGGCCTCGATCGCCAACAATTCCTCAGTCTTCAAGACCTTACTGAGTTCCTGAAAAGCAGGATTAAATCGCTCAATATGGCCTACCTGCAAGATGCACTGGCACTCGGCAGCAGCATTGACTAAAGATTCTGCCTCGGCGATGCTGGCGGCGATCGGTTTTTCGATCAGCACATGCACCCCAGACTTTAGGGCCGACATCCCCACCGCATGATGCAGCCGAGTCGGAACCGCAATGCAAACCGCATCAACATGATTTAGTAAATCGTGATAATCCTCAAAAAATCGGACACGATATTTGCTTGCCGTGTCCAATCCTCGTTCTACATTGATATCTGAAACACCCACCAGTTCGACATCTTTGAGCATACTCAAGATTCTGGTGTGATGCTGACCCATGTTGCCAACCCCGATCACGCCTACGCGGATTGGCTCTAGCTGACTGCGCTGAACGTAGAGATTTGAATACCCGATCGGTATGCTACCTTTCACTCGTGTTACTCCTCCACCACCGAAAATATGCTGATAAACAGCCGTAAATTCTCCTCAAACATCCAGATACTAACACAGCAACAATAATTATGAAGAATTTCAAAGCTTTATCGAAGTTCCCCTACAGAATATGTTTTTCGATTTTGAGGTTTTTATTCCTTTAGACATAATTTTGTGAGGCAATGTCCCTACCTGAGCGCGATCGTATCGCTCCCCCAGGTTAGAGTTCTTCTTTACTTTTTTTTACTCTTCATTTATTTCTATTGATTTTTGCTGCACCGCCGATTGAAGGGTCGCCTTTCTCTCCTACGCACCACTGACAGACGGGTCGTTCAGCACCCCCGACGGCTCAATGCGATGCACCTGGATTTGATGCAACCGCGGCCCCTCTGAGGCAATCACAGTCAGTTCATAATTTCCATACTGCAAGGTCTCACCCGGATTGGGAATACGCTGCCACTGATAGAACAAAAAACCGCCCAAGGTTTGGTACTCATCCATCACAGGCAAATCTACCCGCAGTTGCTCGTTGACCTCTTCAACGTTCATCTGCGCCTGCACAACAAAAGTGTTTTCATCCAAAACTTGGATCAACCTCTCCTCTTCACTTTCGGGTTCCGGAGAATCACCGATGATCTGACTCACGATGTCTTGCAGGCTAACCAGTCCGGCTGTGCCGCCAAATTCATCCACTACAATTACCAAGTGCTGCCGCGATCGTTGCATCAAAGACAGCAACTCACCCAACGGCGTATACTCTGGCACAAATCGGGCTGGGCGAATCCACGGTTTGATCGGGCTTTCTAAATTGAGCGTTCCCTGAACGAGTGGCTCTGCCAATTCTTTGAAATGCACCATGCCACAAATGTCGTCTAGCGAATCTCCTGTCACCGGATAGTGAGAATGTCCTGACTGCGCCACTTCTTCGAGGAGGTCGCGCGCGGTTGCCTCCACCGTGAGTGCGGTCATATTCGATCGCCGCACCATCACTTCACTCGCGGGCACAGCACCAAACTCAAACACATTGCTCAGAAGCTCTCGTTCTTCAGCTTCTAAGCCCGACGATTCGCTAGACGTAGCAATAATTAGCTGCAACTCCTCCGGAGTGACCTGGTTATACCAACCTTGCCCGGTGTATTGCACACCCACCATCCGCAGCAGCAGCCGAGTAGACTGATTGAGAATCCAGATAAAAGGGTTAAAAAATCGCGCGATCGCCAAGCTAAACGGTCCCAAAAATCGCGCAATCTCCTCAGCGTAGAGCATGGCCACCGACTTGGGGCACAGTTCACCCAAAACAATTTGCAGATAGGCGATCAAAAAGAAGGCGATCGGAATAGAGGCCGAGTGAGACACCGACTGCGCCACTGCGATCGGAATCGGTAACTGAACGATCCAAGCAGACACCAACACCGCCATTGTGCTTTCGCCGATCCAGCCTAGCGCCAAACTCGACAGCGTGATCCCCAACTGAGTGGTCGAGAGTAATCGATCGATCCCTCGTTGCAAATCTTGCACCGTTCTCGCTTGCAGATCGCCCGCATCGACTAATTGATTGATTCGTGAGCGTCGCACCGAGACGATCGAAAACTCCGCCGTCACGAAGAACGCATTAATCATAATCAACATTAAGACAGACAGAAATCTTAGAGGAACATCCGTCGAGCCTGAGTTTTGCAACACCGCCGCCAAAACAACCGCAAAGGGGGCAATCATTTGCCAATTACAATAACAATTGAAGCTTAAAATCGAAATACCAACGATCGTACCCTTCTACTTTTGCTGCTCCTGTGCCTTGCGTCGCGCAAGCGCAAATCAAAGGTCAGAGCTTGCCTTCATTCCTCATCTGACTGGGATATTCGCCAGCTTGAGTTGCAGCTTTTGGTCGGGGTAATCGGTCAATTGGACGGAGATTTTTTTTAGCTTTGTCGAGCAGAGCCGTAGAAATGCTAACTGTGCCAGTAAATTTTTGGCTCCCGATCGGCAAATCGGTTGGCAAGCCAGTGGTGTCAGCGCTGAGTGCTCGCCCTTGGTCGTCAGAAATGTTCAAAAAGCTGTAGAGAAACTTGACGGGCTGCGTGCTTTCGTTTTGCAAGGCAACATCGTAGACCACAAAATCAGTTTGCTGACGAACTCCCGTGACTTCGATCGTCACCCCTTTATCTTGGCTAACGAAAGGAAACTTTCCGGGCAGACTCGTTTGCTGATTGAGATCCACCTTTGGAGAAGGGCTAGGAGGGGTAGAAGGTTTTGAGCTACCGCCATCAATGCGCTCTTTCACCACTTTGAGGATGTCGCTTTCCTTAAGAATGACTAGCTCTTCTCCCCGGCCCGAATTGTTTTTTTTATTCACTTTGTTGGTAGGGCGAGCATCGGGTTGGGTGATGCCTTTCAGGGCTTCTCGCCCGATCGCAAACCCCCAAGCACCACTGACCACCCCCGCACCAAACATGAGGGTCAACAATATAAAAGTGAGAGCAACGGTTGAATTGATTCGCATTGCAGGTTAAAGGCTTTTGATTTTAAGCAATTGAGTCTAGAACTCTAGAGTCTTGAATTCTAGAGGGTTGGATTCTAATTTAGCCGACGAAACCCAAAATTGATTGTTTGAATTGTATGCGTTAATCTTACGGTGGTTAAAAAATATCTGGTAACAAAACATCCCACAGCGATCGTCCTCCCAGGTCAGTGCTCAAGTTTGTCAAATCTCAAGTTAGAATATTGCAGGAATATCAGACTTTCTAAATCTGCGCCGTTGACCGATTGGGGAGGTAGCGAACTCATAATTCGCCTTCAGGCTGGTTCGATTCCAGCACGGCGCATTAGTTCAATTTAGTTGAATCGTAAGTAATTAAGGCAAACCAGATGCCGGGTTTCGACTCCGCTCAACCCTCCTCTAGGGGAGACTTTGAGCCTTGAACGCAGTCGAAATGCGTCTTGTCAGGACAATAGGAGGTTATGTTTTTAAGGGGTTTTTAGCCCCTCAAAAAATTCTTGATAGAACCCTAGCAAACCCTAGCGCAACGGCTCAAACACCAACTCGCTGCCCACAACGCGGCTCCCCAGATTCGCGGTAGGAAGGGTCAACACGGAGGTGTTGTAGGGGTTAGGTAGGTCGGTTGTCCGCAGAAGTGGGTCACTCGACGCTTGCTGCTCGAAGACATCTAGATAAATGCGGTGGATGTGTTCCGCATCCCGTGCAATGCTGTTCTCAGGGTAGCCAATCACACCAATGAGCGACTCTAACGAATGTTGAGGGTTGCGATATTCTGACATGGGGGCATCAAACGCCCGATCGATCGCCGCCGGAATAGTTTCGCGGGGCTTAAACGTAGCAGGTCTCTCCTGAGCTTGGGCCGCCTGTGTAACCATCGTCACAGCAGCCAGCACTCCTAACCCAATCAAACTCTTCAACCTCACGCCCATAAAATTCATCCTTCGCATTGCGCTAAATGTTTACTCACGGTTTAGGTCTAAAATCAGGAGAAAAAGCAGCGAACCTAGAATTTGAGGTGAAGCCTTACAAACTTGAAGCCCAACACTCAAACTTTTCTCTTTCTCCTAACAGTTAATACCTCTAGTCTGCCCTACCTATGAGCAATCTGACGCAAAATTTGATGGAATCTCAAGCAAACTTTCCTTGGGCAACGGCCGATCTGACTCGTCTGCGAGAGCAACTTTTGGATCTGTTCTGTGGGGTAGCCTATCGCGAAGGTGACTTTTTGCTTTCTTCGGGGCAGCGCAGCACCTACTACATCAACGGCAAGCAGATCACCCTCCACCCTCAAGGTGGGCTGGCAGTGGGGCGCATTCTCCTGCCGTTGATCGCGCCTGAAACGGTAGCAGTCGCAGGTTTGACCTTGGGGGCTGATCCGATCGTCACCGCTACCAGTGTGGTTGCAGCCTACGAGGGGCGATCGCTGGCGGCGCTCATCGTCCGCAAAGAAGCCAAGGGGCATGGAACCCAAGCCTACATCGAAGGGCCGACGTTGCCAGAAAACAGCCCAGTAGTAGTGCTAGAAGATGTCGTGACCACCGGGCAATCGGCGATGAAGGCGGTCGATCGTCTGCGGGAAGCGGGCTACCTGGTCAATGAAGTAGTTTCAGTGGTCGATCGCCTACAAGGGGGCGCAAAATTTTATCAACAACAGGGCCTAAAGTTTCGATCGGTCTTCACTGTCCAAGATATGCAGACTCGTTGGCGAGAACTGCATGGGTAGACTGGCAAAACTTCAGAAGACCCTCACCCCAACCCCTCTCCCAGCCCTCTTCCAGAGTAGGCGAGTCGCTCTGAAATCCAGTTTTGTTCCGGCTCCCCTTCTAACCTTAGGAGATTTCTAGCAAAGAAGTGACCCGCTGTCTCCGACTTCGCTCAGCCAGCTTGCCCTGAGCGAAGCCGAAGGGCAAAGACCAGAAGGTCGTCTCTTGATTTAAAAATCGCCTTAAGCTAGTGACCTTGAGGAAGCATAGAAACAACGTTCTGACTTCCTCTCAGAGAACGGGGATTTGAGAAGTCAAAGATCTGGCCGCGCTTGACAAATCCACAGAAGCCGTCTTTCTTGGCGTTGGGCAGTGCACCCCGTTGGTAATGGTAGAGCCACATTTTGTTTTTGATGGCTGTAGGCAAGGTGGCGAGGTCTTCGTAGTGGGCGTGCACCGTGCTTTTGAAGGGAGACGTTTCGCAGTCGTGGAAGATCACATCCGCTCGATCGAGAAACTCACCCGTCACCTCTGGGCAAAACTGAGAATCGCTACTCACAAAAACCTTGACTCGATCGACTTCAAAAAATAACCCATAGCTAGGAATGATCTCATCCTTGCCTCGAATGTGCACCGTTGGAACGAGACTAAATTGCACATTTCTCCACGCAAACTGGCTGCCCGCCCGAACTTTTGCACATCAAAATAAGTGTCTAGGGTTGCCGTATCGCCCTGAATCGATCGCATTCCTCCCGACAGCGTATGCTCCCACAGATCGACAGCGAGTTCTTCGCTCAAATACAACCGCGGGGTTACGCAGCGAAGGTCAAATTTGGTGCTAAAGCCAACATACTCTAGACCACCTACGTGATCGCCATGCAGATGACTAATATAAATATCTGTAATATCTAAGTGAGAATACTTCAAAGCGTGGAGAGAAAATCGAATATCTGACCCACAATCAATCAGAAGTTTATGACCGCGCTCATCAACTAGCAGCATATTAGATTGATAGTTGTCTGCTCCGACTGTGAACGCAGATCCTGATCCGAGAAAGATTAGCTTCATTGCTGACAAGAGTGGGGGAACAACTGGCGCTGAGAAGGACTCAAAAATGCACTGCTGGTAGCTATATACAGCTTTTAGTAAACATTTCTTTACAATAAATTTAGAAATGTCTTTTGTGGCGGTAAGTGCGGGGTGAAATTAAAGCCAACCAGAGGCCGGGTTTCGACTGCGCCCAACCCTCCTCCAGGGGAGATTTTGAGCCTTGAGCGCAAAATGCGTCTGAGCAATCATTTCGCCTTCCACTTAGATAAGCAAAAGATCAGCAGCCATCACAGCAGATTCTGAATGCACTCTTCTAAAATTCCCTATCAATCTTTTCAAGTAACAGGCTTGTCAAGTAACAGGGCTGGCTAATTCTGAAGAACGATCGTCCTCCTCTCGCCTTCCCTCTCCATCCTTACCCAGGAATCGCTATATACTGCTCTCTTCATTGCTTCAATGTTTCAGTTTTTAATTCCTGGAGGTTCCATGCTGGCAAAAAGAATCCTACCTTGTCTGGATGTGAAAGCAGGGCGTGTGGTCAAAGGCGTAAACTTTGTAGATCTGCGAGATGCCGGCGATCCGGTGGAGTTGGCACAGGCTTATAACCAGGCAGGGGCGGATGAATTGGTGTTTTTGGACATCACAGCCACCCACGAAGATCGCGACATTATTTTTGATGTGGTCTACCGCACCGCAGAGCAGGTATTTATTCCGCTGACGGTGGGCGGCGGCATCCAAAACTTAGACATGATTAAGAAACTGCTGCGGGCGGGGGCAGATAAGGTCAGCATCAATTCGGCGGCGGTGCGTGATCCAGATTTTGTCAATCATGCCAGTGCGCGGTTTGGCAACCAGTGCATTGTGGTGGCGATCGATGCCCGTCGTCGCCCCGATCCGGCCCATCCTGGATGGGATGTTTTCGTCAGAGGCGGCCGTGAAAATACCAAACTGGATGCCGTTGCCTGGGCCAAAGAAGTCGAGCAACGCGGTGCAGGCGAACTGCTGATCACGAGTATGGATGCAGACGGCACGCAAGCAGGATATGACCTGGAACTGACGCGCACGATCGCCGAGCAAGTACAAATTCCTGTGATTGCCTCCGGCGGCGCGGGCAACTGTCACCATATTTATCAAGCAGTGACCGAGGGCAAAGCAGAAGCCGCCTTGCTCGCATCGTTACTCCATTACGGACAGTTAACAGTCTCTCAGATAAAGACATACTTAAATAATCATCACGTTCCGGTGAGACTCCTGTAAGCTATGAGTCTGAAACACTCAGAAATTCAGTACTTTGAGCCGCTTTCATAGAGTGGAGTAGAATCACTTCTAGGGTATAGAAGACTGAGATCAGCGTAACCATTTCTAAGCGTCTGTTACAATACGTAAACTATGCTGATTATTATTCTGCTCATTGTCATTGCTCTGGTCGCCTGGTCGCTGCATCTGATGCAGGAGGCGATCGGCCAGCAAGAATTTTCCCTAATGCTGGCAGGAACACTGGTAGCCTTCTCGGCAGCAGCCCTGATGGGGGTTTATTTTCTCATGGGCAACTACGTCGGCTACATAGCCCAGATCAGCCACAATGCAGTGTATACAAGCCAGCCCTTCGAGTCGCTTGCCTGGTTGTCAGAACCCTTACCCAAAGAAACCTCGTCCTCAGAATCGTTAGAGGCAACCCAGAATATCTCGATCGATGCCACCTAGACAATCAAGAAAATAGAACCCCTCGCTTCGCTGCCTCTAGTGGTTTGTCAGTTTTTTGTCAGTTTTGATTAATGCCGAGATTTCTGCTCATCCCTAACCCTGCTCCCAAGTTGGGAGCAGGGGAACCGGACTCTTGCCCTCTCCCAGATTGGGTGAGGGCTGGGGTGAGAGCGAGACCACCTTGCAGTTGACGAATTATTGAATCCACGTTCCTTACGGTTTGCATAAAAATAAAATACCAGTGCATCGGGTTTCGACTCCGCTCAACCCTCGATTGTTGAAGATTGAGCGGAGTCAAAATCTGGCTGGTGGTACACGATTAACTCGCCGATCCCCTACTACCGATAACCCTCAACTTATTATCAATCTGCAACTTGGTGAGTGCTCAAGGGCAGACGGGATTTGCGTCTGATTGGCAAGTGATTGGTGCAAATTCTGGGGTCGCGTTTCGCTAAGATTCATAGAGTGGTGAATTTTTGGATGCTCACTGCGAGGTCTTGTAGCTTGAATTCTCCTAGCTTGAGCTTTCAGTGGCATTCAAAATTTAAAATTCAAACATTTTTGGTT
>JAAUOZ010000021.1 GCA_012034655.1 Leptolyngbyaceae cyanobacterium CSU_1_3
CCCTCGCCCGCTCTGGGAGAGGGGTCGAGGGGTGAGCTAATGGCAGGCATCTGACATTTAATTAAGTCTGTCTACTTATCAACCCATCAGTCAGGAAGCTTAAATCCTTTACCCAGAGGCACTTGCAACTGTAAACTGCAAAGCAATTGAACCATTGAAAGCATAGTCTGTTGAATCAAAAGTCTACGTAGAGATAGATTTAAAGCGAAATAACTTCGACTAAACTTCAAATAAGTTCATAGAATGACTTAATTAATAGATCTAAGGACGGTAGAGGAATGATTCAATTTCAAATCGAGTGTCGTAATTCATCACTGAATCAAGGGGCTTGCTGCATTTGTGAGCATTCGTTTGAAGCCAAAGAAGCTAAAGTGATTGTCTGCGACGACCAAGGAGAAAACTGTGGCGAAGTTTGCCCAACGTGCATCAGCCAAGGTTATGGCTGGATTCAAGAGCAATTTACCCACCTGAGCGCACCCTTACCCTCAGTCCGCAAGGCTCGCACCCTCAAGCAGAGGTTGCCGATCGGGGCATAAAAGCCACCCGCCGATCGGTTCGCTCTCCAAATTCGACGCGCAAAAAGTTCCCTCTTGTAGACCCCTTCACCCAATCATCACAGGTGTATGGGGTCATCGACGTTTAAATAGTCTCAGTAACCTCTTCAAAAGTTCGATCTACTCGATCGAGGCTCCCTCTAGATCGCAGAGCAAATTTTAGTGTTGCTGAAATCGCCGGATGATGTTATCCAGATTCGAGACTTCCTGATCAGCGCCAGCTAAGGGTTTGACGACTCAACCCAAAAGTCGGGCATCTTAGTTTTCATCCTTCTACCCAGCAGCGCCCTAGTTTTTCCTCCCTCCTCTCTCCAGGGTCGCTATGACCTTGCTACGACGACTTTATATAGTTTCTATGACGCACTGAGAACTATCCTGATACTTAAAGAAACAACCTGTATCAGTAGTCAAGACATTTACGGAACAAGTCGTCATTCACCTGCCGATTCTGACCAATGCAGCCTTGCATATTACCAGGTCTGACCGTTCTGTGGTTTATTGAGGTTCCTCTCCATGCGTGTTTCAGTTGTCGCACTCAGTGCCCTTACCGCCATATTTGCCCACGAGCTAATCAAAAATGATGCCGTCACTCCCAGCGCGACTTCTTCGACCGCTAAGCCGGCAGACAAAAACGTGGGTTCCTCCACGGCTCGCCCCTCTCAAAAGCCCCAGTCGATCGCTCGGCCAGAAACTCTATCCCCAAAAGTCGCCGCAGGGTCTGCTCAAAAAAATTCAGAGCTTGACGCACTGCACCCGGCCCTCGCCCTGAGCATCGCCTCCAACCTTGACAGCCAGCTGGAGTTGCCCCCACCCCCAGAAATTGCTAGCACCCCCGTCGAGCGACGATCGCTCAACCTTGACCAGTTGCCGATCGATGCGATCATCGCCGACTCGGTTCAACCTGCCAGCAAAAAGCCTGCCGATGCCCCTCAGCCGACCGCCAAAACCGTTGCCCAACCGACCACCCAATCTGCGGCCTCCCTCTCTGATGTAAACGCTCACCCTGCCGAGGAAGCGATCACAGCGCTGGTGCAGCGAGGCGTAGTCAAAGGCTTCTCAGACGGAACGTTTCGCCCCGATCTCCAGGTGACAGACGACGAATTTAGAAGCATGATGCAGAAAGGTCTCCAAAAGACCCGCGCTAGCGTCGATGCCCTTGATGTTCCCCCTAGCATCGTTTCTCGTGCCGATGCTGCTCAGTTTGTCTACCAAAAAAATTCAGGCAGTAGAAGGGAGGACGATCGCCGCTTCCCCAAACTCTAAACTGCCTTCCCCTGCTCAACCTCTGCTAGTCGCCGCCCTGAAGTTGCCGAGCGATCGCCCGACTCAAGCTACGTCACCCCAAGGCAACTTGCCTAAACTGACCCCTGATATAGTTCCTACACTTATACCCACCAACCCCTCTAGCTCGGCTCCAGCTATGACCACCGCTGCCCTCAACTCCAATGAAGAGTCCTATACCCTGGGAGCCGGAGACAAACTAAGAGTTGAGGTCTTCAATGTCCCAGAATATAGCAAAGATTATCAAGTGCTCGTCAACGGCACACTAAATTATATCGCATCGGTAACATTTCGGTAGACGGCATGACCCTCAAGCAAGCCGAATCTGAAATCGCCTCCCGATATTCTCGTCTCGTCAGAAAAGTGCTGGTGGATGTCAGCTTGACTACGCCGCGACCCCTGAATGTGGCAGTTGCCGGAGAAATTGGTCGCCCAGGTTCCTATACCCTAACCCTGACCGAGGGCGGAAAATTTCCTACGATTACGCGGATCATTCAACAGGCAGGCGGCATGACGCAATCGGCGAATCCTCGGCAGGTGACGTTGACTCGACAGCAACGATCGGGCCCTGACCAAGTGATCAATATCAACCTCTGGGAGCTATTCCAAACTGGAAATCTCAAGCAAGATATCACGCTGCGAGATGGTGACTCGATTTTGGTCGCCCCCAAGACAGAATTTGACTTGGCAGAATCTTCGCAACTTGCCGCCGCTAACTTTTCTGCCGACACCAGCCAACCCCTCAACATTGCCGTTGTGGGCCAGGTAAATCGCCCTGGCCCATATGTGCTCTCTAGTCGCGGGCAAAGCGGACAAAGCGGGCAAGACGCACCCGCCAAAACTGGCGGCGGCCTCCCCACAATCACGCAGGCTATTCAGCAGGCAGGGGGCATTACGCAATTGGCAGACATTCGCAAAATTGAAGTGCGCCGAGCCACGCGATCGGGCAAGTTTCAAGCGATTCAAATTGACCTCTGGCAACTCCTCAACAAGGGTGATCTAAGTCAAGATCTGGTGTTGCAGCAGGGCGATACGGTTTCCATTCCGATCGCCACCGCCATCAACACCGCGGAAGCCAGCCAGCTAGGATTAGCCAGCTTTGCGCCGGGTAGCGTTCGCATCAATGTGGTCGGAGAAGTTGTTAGACCCGGCGGCGTTGAGGTGCAACCCAATACGCCCCTTAACCAGGCAATCTTGGCAGCAGGAGGCTTTAACAAAGATGCCAAGAAGAGTACTGTAGAACTGATTCGCCTCAACCCCAATGGCACAGTTGTTCGCCAAACAATAGATGTGGATTTGGCTAAAGGCATTGACGACAAAACTAATCCGATCGTGCGAAGCAACGATATTATCGTCGTCAATCGTTCTGGAGCCGCCAAGTTCTCTGATACCCTCGATCGTGTTCTTGGCCCATTTGGCAAAATCCTACCTTTCCGCTTCCTACTGGGAATCTAAGCTTTGGGAATCTAAGCTTTGGGAATCTAAGCCTGGAGACTATTAACTTGCAGACTATCAATTTGCAGGTAAATCTAGCAGGAAGGGTACTGCCGGGTACTTCGTTTTCGGGCTTGTCTCCCTATTTCTTCTTGTGTGCCGCTATTAATTTTACTCAACCTTAATCAAGTACCTTAATTTGGTGCCTCTATGGAAATGCAGCAGCCAAACACCCCCTCTATCCCTATTGCTAACAATGGTCGATCGTACTCGCCGCCAGAGTATTTGATCCCGTCGATCGTCAACAATGACAGCGAAGCGGGAGATACTCCCCAACTCCTCGCCGTGATTCGCCGCCGTTTCCCCTTGGTGCTAGGGGTGGCAATCTCCACCACCATCGCCATCGCGGCCGCCACCAGTAACCAAAAGCCAACATTCGAGAGTGACTTTCAGTTGTTAGTTGAACCTGTATCAGCCGAAACTGAAACGTTTGAACAATTGGCCGAGGGCGCTGGGAGTCAAGTTACCCAAACCATCACGCTGGATTATGCAACTCAAATTCAAGTGTTGCTCAGTCCTAAGTTGATGCAGCCGATCGTCAAGCAAATTCAAGCAAAGTATCCCGATATTACCTATAGTCAACTTAGTCAAAATCTGGGAATTAGCCAGCCAGAAGACACAAAACTACTGGTTGTCACCTACAAAGATGACCAAGCTGAAAAAGTTAAATTTGTTTTGGATCAATTAGCCCAGGGATACTTGCGGTATAGTCAGCAAGAGCGACAATCTAACCTGCGCCAGGGCATTCAGTTTGTCAATCAACAGATTACCCAAAATCAACGACGGGTTGATAGTTTACAACGAGAACTTCAAGACTTTCGCCAAAAAAACAACTTTGTTGATCCAGACACCCAGGTGAACCGGGTTGCCCAACAGTCAGGTGGCTTAGAGCAGAAGCGTATTGAAAACGAAAGAGAAATTGCAGAAGCACAGACTTCCTACAACAATTTGCAAGGACGCGTTGGAGCCGTTTCAGCCCTTGCCGCCGATGCTGCATATCAAAGTTTTTTGATGCAACTACGAGAGATTGATAGCAAAATTGCTATCGAATCGGCCCGATTTCAAGATGACAATCCAGCTTTAGATGCACTGCGCGATCAGCGTCGCAATCTTCTACCCATTCTGCGTCAAGAGGCGCGTCGAGTTTTGGGCAACAAGCTTGCAGAGTCAGAAAATCAACTTTCAGTTTTAGAAACTCGTCGCCGATCGATCAGCAATGCAGAACAATATATTGACCGCCAAGGGCAGCGTTTACCCGTGGTGGCTCGTCTCTATGCTGACCTTCAGCGAGAACTAGATGTGGCAACCGCCAGTTTAAATCGCTTTCTGCAAACTAGAGAAAACCTGCAAGTGGGAGCCGCCCAAAAAGAAGTTCCGTGGCAGTTGATTGCACCTCCAGAATTGCCAGGCTCTCCCGAAGATTTACGATCGCGTAATCTCATGCTAGGAGGTCTTGCTGGGCTACTTTTAGGGATAACAGCCGCCCTCCTAGCAGACAAGTTAGATAATACGCTGCGGACTGCTCCTGATCTCAAACGACACGCTAAACTACCAATTTTGGGAACAATTCCCTACAACCCAGAACTTCGTCAAAATGCGATCGTGTCTGTGATTCCTCGACTGTTGCAGGTCGATCGCCTACGAGAATCATTGCGATCTCAGCCCAAATCTAGCTACTACACTGCTCAAGTGTTTTCGGAGTCGTTCCGTTCGCTCTATACCAACATCTTATTGCTCAATTCAAATACGCCAATTAAGTCGATCACCATTGGCTCAGCATTGCCTGGAGAAGGCAAGTCAACGGTGGCGATGCATCTAGCACAAGCTGCCGCTGCAATGGGCCAACGAGTCTTGTTAGTTGATGCTGATCTCCGTAATCCGCAGGTGACTAAATTGTTAGACCTGCCCAACGAAACAGGGCTGAGTGATCTCATTCAAACTGATTTACACCCTGAGCAAGTGATCCGCCCGGTGTATCAATCTAGCCCTTCCCTGGTGGGCAGTTCGGCGCAATCACAGTCAGCAGCTACACAAAACCTATTTGCAGTCGCTTCTGGGCAGATTGAGGTCGATCCAACGCGCTTGCTATCTTCGCTGAAGATGCGACAGTTAGTAGAATACTTCCACAAGGTTTTTGATCTAGTGATTTACGATACACCACCCCTGCTATCGCTGGCAGACAGCAGTTTGTTGGCAACTCACACCGACGGCATGATTGTGGTGGCCGCCCTAGGTAAGACTGATCGCGCTTCCCTAGCAGAAACTTTGGACAGCTTAAAAACGAGACAAATCCCAATCTGGGGCGTGGTAGCAAATACAGGAAGGAAGGACTAAAAAGACAAGAAAAAGGAGAAGCATCCCAATTGTGTCCCAAATGCACAATTGGGATGCTCCCAGAAAGTATAGATCTTCCACCTCTGGCAATCACTGCCAAGTGCTGAAGTTCTTGGCGAATCGCTCAAACTCTTGTTGATACGGGTGCAGGATCTGAAATGGCTCACCTGCGTCCCTTGTCATCCTCTAAATAATTCTAATAGACCATAACTTCTATTCCATTCCGCTTTCTAAGATCCAGCGAGATAGCTCGGTGCGATTGGTGAGAGCGGTTTTTTGAGCATATGGCTAATATGGCTTTCGATCGTGCGTTTGCTCGCACTCAGCCTTTGGGCAATTTCGTTGTTTGACATGCCACGGGCGACCAATTGGGCAACCAGCAGTTCTGTTTGAGTCAGTTTAACGCCATCAGGAACCTGCATCTTGGTTTCAGATTTCTTGATTCGGTTTTGTTGTATTAGATAAGACGATCGCAAAGACGACTCAATCTGAGCAGAAAGTTCGTCCAGAGCAAATGGTTTCACCAGATAAGCATTACCACCCACGCTCAGCCCCTTGACCCGATCCTGGCTCTGGCTTCTTGCCGACAAGAAAATGATCGGAATCCAATTAATTTGCGGAGTATTTCTAACCATTTCAACAAGTTGATATCCATCTATCTCTGGCATCATTACATCCGTAATGATTAGATCGGGTTCGACTTGGTGAAGAATCGCCATTGCATGAGCACCATTGGTGGCAGACACGATCTCATAAGACTGCGAGACAAGATACTCGGTCAGCAGGGTCACAAGGTTTACGTCGTCATCTACGAGCAAGATTAAACCTTTTTGTGCGTTTTGTCGCTCCATGTGCAAAACCTTTTTTGGAAATCGTATGGAATCAGAAATGAGGTTGTTTGTCTAGTTTTTAGCCTACGATCGGCTTGCGGTCTCACAAACCTTGAACGATCGATCGCCCGTACAACTACTACGCAATTATTTGACCGAATCAGTGAACTCACGGCGAGTGAATACTTAAACTTAAGGTCGTTGTCTGCATCAGAAGTTTCTTCTACCAGAGATTTAGTCTCTAGCCCAGGCGAGCTTGGGCGATCGCCTCAGTATTTTCCGCAGAAATACGGTTGTGTTTGCAAAGGCTCAACCGTAATGATCAGGATGCGAAAAAGAGTTGTCCTTCAGTATTGGCTCGGTTTGTGAAAGATCCCTGAGAAACGAAAATAATACTTACTTAAGTATTGGGAAAGCTGCCAAGTTTCTTTCTTTAAAGAAGCTATAAACCTGCAAACAAAGAAGCTATAAACCTGCAAACTAGGAAGGGAAATTCATCAACCTTATGCATCAACCTTATTAAGATAAGTAGTGGGGTGAAATTAAAGCAAACTAGATGCCGAATTTCGACTCCGTTTAACTCTCCTTCAGAGGAGATTTTGAGCATTGAGCGAAGGCGAAATGCGTCTGATCCATCATTTCGCCTTCCTACTTAGTTCTGGATTCATCCCAGCGATCCAAATTCATCTTCATCTCCCATCCCTTCTCCCACTTTAGAAAAAGGGGAACCAGTAAAAATCTCTTTCCCGTTCGGGGAGCGAGATTTAGGATGAGGGCCGCCAAGGTTGGATGCACTCAATAATTCTCTTATTGTTCAATGGGCTACTCATGCCCTGGTTGATTTTGAAAGCACCAATCAGCCATTTGTCGTAACTCAACGATGCCCTAACTGAAGATTAAAAAAATGCTTTAAACCGTAAGCTTTTAGATTTTTAGCTAATAGTTTTTGATCTCTTCATCAAAAATTTAGCTGACTTTAATTTAGCACTCCTTAAAATTCTTAAATTGCCGATTTTTAACTTACAAAATTGTTTTTTCCGGATTCGACTAACAATCAAGGAAGTCTAGTTTAGCTGAATAAATTATTAATTTACTAATGAGTTGGGCTTTGACGGTCTTTATGATCTCAGTCCCTCAAACGTAACCTTCTACTTGTTGTTTATAATCAGGGAGGTCGAAATGCAGAGAAGGTGTGACCGAAATCGAAAACGATCGCAGCGACGGGCAATCATTTGCCCCATTCATGGCGATTATCTCCATAGTGTGAGTCAAAAATATTCCTTGTTTGCCGATCAAGCAGAACAGCTTCAATCGCGCGGCATCGGTCGCCGAAATGCCGTGATGCTAGTAGCAACTCGAACCACGATCCTACTCTCTGGTGAATGGCTAGAAGCCTTCTGGTGTGACGAATGTCAACAAACCCAGTGGTATCACATCCGTAAATTAGAGAACAATCGCTACCAGGTCAATCATGCACCTGCCGAACTTTGGCAACAAGCGATCGGAGTAACTCAACCGCACGGAAACCCATCTGTGAGCGAATTTACTCGTACAAGTTCTCGCATGACAAAGTATCAGACAGTGAAAGACTTCAATTTTGTGAATTGATAGTTGGCTTCCATGACATTCTCATTTCTGGTGCGCGTTGAGCAGTGCAAATTCGCAGAACAACTATGCAAAAAAATCGACGAAGACCGGCCCGATTGACACCACAAGTTGTGGTGTACCAGCCAAATAGCAAAATGCGTCGCCCACGACATCTCTTTCGAGAAATGTGGCTGGATCTGCTGGCATCGCGAGAATTATCGTGGCAATTAATGAGACGTGATATCAGCGCAAAATATCGCCAATCATTTCTCGGCATTTTGTGGGCGTTTCTGCCAGCACTCATTACTGCTGCTGGATTTACCTTTGCCAAGGGAAGTGGAGTGGTCAACATTGGTAACACTGACTTACCATACCCTGCTTATATTATGTTCAGCATGACGCTATGGCAAACTTTTGTTGAAGCGTTGAATGCTCCAATGCAAGCAGTTTCAACTGCGAAGGCGATGCTAGCTCGAATTAACTTCCCCCGGGAAGCGCTGATCTTAGCCAAGCTAGGGGAGGTTTTCTTTAATTTTGGAATCAAGCTGATTTTTATTGCTGCCCTGTTTGTCTGGTTTCGGATTCCAGTGACTTGGAGCATTTTTCTCGCCCCTGTTGCACTCATTCATCTGATTGCCTTTGGCACATTTTTAGGGCTGCTTTTAGCTCCGATTGGAGTCTTGTATCAAGATGTATCAATGGGGATAACGTTATTAACGGGACTGTGGCTGTTCATTACACCTGTCGTTTATCCCCGTACCACGAGATGGCATTTTTGGGCAGATTGTTCAGCTTAATCCAATCACACCCTTACTCGTCACCGTAAGAGAATTAGCGACGACTGGAATTGTCTCCCAACCCGAGGGTTTTTGGATTGCGAGCGCGATTTCGCTGATTGGTTTATTTTTTGCCTGGATTGTGTATCGCTTGGCAATACCCTACGTGGTTGAGCGCATTAGTTCTTAGAGGAGTGGGTCATGTTAACTAAAGCTTCTGCTTCCGCGGTCTCAACTCAGAGCAATGTGATTCTCTCAGTTGACGGACTCTCAAAAAGTTTTGTCGCGATCTAAAACGATCGCTCTTTTATGGGGTTCAAGATATTGCGTCAGAACTTGTAGGGGCGAAGCGTAAAAATGCGCTCCGTCCCAGTGAGTTTTGGGCGCTACAAAATGTAGATTTCCAACTTCGACGAGGCGAAGCGCTTGGGCTAGTTGGCAAGAACGGTAGCGGTAAATCGACGCTGCTGAGAATTATATCCGGACTGATTAATCCTGATCAAGGCCGGGTTGAAGTTCAAGGTCGAATTGCGCCTTTGATCGCACTCGGAGCAGGCTTTAATCCTGTTCTAACCGGGCGTGAAAATATCTATGCCAACATGTCAATTTTGGGTCTA
Source organism: Leptolyngbyaceae cyanobacterium CSU_1_3 (assembly GCA_012034655.1). Classification (GTDB taxonomy): domain Bacteria; phylum Cyanobacteriota; class Cyanobacteriia; order Leptolyngbyales; family Leptolyngbyaceae; genus JAAUOZ01. The sequence goes on from JAAUOZ010000021.1 coordinate 9,474, forward strand.
AGCCGACAAGAAATCAACCATGTCTTTGACCAGGTCGTTGACTTCGCGGAAATTGGCGATGCGATCGATTCCCCCGTACAAAGTTACAGTTCTGGAATGGGGGCACGATTGGGGTTTGCTTGTGCAATTCACACAGAGCCGGATATTCTACTCATTGATGAAGTGTTAGCAGTGGGAGATGTCAAGTTTAGAGCAAAGTGTTATCGACGCTTGGCAAAGTTGCGAGAACGGGGAACTTCATTTGTACTAGTATCTCATAGTACAAACTCAATTCTGTCTCTGTGCGAAACGGCAGTGTACTTGTCAAAAGGCAAGATGATCCTTGCTGGTGAAACAGGGGAGGTAATGCGACAGTATGAAACCGATCTCTTTACAGAGGGAGCATTGAAGGCTGAGAGCGTGATGATCCTGCCGTCGAGATCCCAAAGTGATAGTGAAGGAATTGATATAACATCACTGTTTTTTAGAGATCAAGATGGTCAGAAATTGACAGCTCTCAAAAGTGGTCAACCATCCGAGTTTTGTGTGCAGTGTAACGTTCACGAAGCATTTGATGATATTAACTTAAACCTCAGTATCAGGGAGCGGTTTGGCGAAGGAGATTCTATTTTAAGTCTCAGTACACTCCATGATCAAATCTCCTTGAGAGTGATGGCAGGAACAAACGAACTTCGGCTACAAATGCCCTATCTTGGCTTGCGGCCAGGTACATACTTGATGAATGTTCATGTTCGCCGAGGGTCCTTCTACATGCTCGATTCGGTTGAAGGATTTGAATTTTGTGTTGAGGATTCTGGCGGCATGAGCCAGTGTCAGTTTTATCAACCCCGAAACTGGACAGCAATTCATCCATAGGTTGATGCTTCGATTATTCAATCTTGTCCGGCTTCACTAGAGTTTTAAGTTCAAGAACTAACTAACTAATTAATTCTTTCTGAGTTGACTATGAAATGTGTTTCAGAACTCTACAACCTTCATCCCAATAGTGATATATATGTGATCGGGACAGGAGCAAGTCTTCGAGTTTTTCCGCACTCACTTCTAGAGGGTAGAATTACGATTGGCTTAAATCAGGCCTGGAAGACTCTTCCAGTCCATTATGGTATTACCATCCATCCTGAGCTGAGTATTCCTGAGTTTCTTCCTAAAAAAGAATCGCATCCCGAAATTACTTGGATTACAAAGCACGAAAAAACAAAGGGTTCGGTGACACCTGACCAGCTAAGCTATGCAGAAGAACACTTTTATTTCTTTGAAACCTATGGTCGTCCAAACACACAGCCTCCGAATAAACCTTCGGATACTGGGCGCGTTCTAGATTGGGTTCGGAAGCCAACAGGTAACAGGCTGTATTTATGGTCATCAATTGCACAAGCGGGCGTGAGTTTGGCAGCGAATCTGGGTGCAAAAAATATCTTTCTCATTGGCTGTGATAATTGTGCCCTCCTTGGCAACAACCACGCCCATCAGCAACATACTCGATGGCGTGATGCCTCTGCAGATGCTCGCTATCAGGAATACTATGAAGGGATTGCCGAAATGCGTCCTGTCCTACAAGAGCGCGGTATAAATTTAGTCAGTCTCACTCCGTTTCTTAGCCTACAATCTCCTGAACAGGACTTTCAGAGGCTTTGTGCCGAGCTTGACCGACCAACCCTTATTGAGAGTACGCCAGATATCTCTCCTAAGCTTGACTACCCTAAGTATTATCTAGATCGCATTAGAACCTTAGCGCGAAAAGTGATACCTGTTCGATGACTTCATCACACAGTTGTATTAGGCACGTTTGTATTAGGCACGTTTGTATTAGGCACGTTTATTGAATTGCTCCTTGCTCTGCTGGGTGTTTTCCATTTTGCCTGGTGATACCAAGATAAACGTAGTCACTCTATAACCAGTCTGTGGTTGTTTATCACGCTAAGTTGGTGGACTGACAAGTCTTTTTGCCCTCATCTCCAACCCTTTTCCTACAAAAAAGTAGAAGGGGAGCCAGAATAGAATTTGGGCTTGAGAGATCCTTAACCCCTTTGGGAAAGGGTTAGGATGAGGGCAGTTCGAGTTTTGTCAGTCAATCAGCACGCCAAATTAACAACTAGACTATTTGGGCTTGTGGTTAAGCTTAAGCCAGTGATGCCACTATTAGCCACAATACGAGAGTTGACAATGGGCATAATTTCAGAGCCGCAGGGATTCTGGATTGCTAGTTTGGTTGAAATAATCGGCTAACTGATCGCCCAAATTATTATCGATTGGGAATGCCCTTTGTAGTGGAGCAAATTAGTTCTTGATGATGATTAACGTTGCAATACAAGAGGTTCTGATCGAGCCACCCCCTTCTCAGGGTGAGGTCGTGCTATCGGTGAATCAAGTTTCTAAAAGATTTTGTCGAGACTTAAAGCGATCGCTGATTTACGGAGTGCAAGATATTGCCTCTGAATTGACCGGATTGCGCCAAGAAGGAGATTTTTTGCGCCCGAAGGAATTTTGGGCCCTCGATCTTGTCAGCTTTCAGTTGCGACGAGGTGAAGCCGTTGGGCTAATCGGCAAAAATGGCAGTGGCAAATCGACACTGCTCCGGATCATTGCAGGATTAATTAAGCCTGACATGGGCACGGTAGAAGTTCGAGGTCAGGTTGCGCCACTGATTGCACTCGGCGCAGGATTCAATCCCATTCTGACTGGGCGCGAAAATGTTTTTGCGAACATGTCAATTTTAGGATTGACTCGACAAGAAATTGTCGATCGCCTCGATGAAGTCATTGACTTTGCCGAAATTGGTGATGCGCTCGATTCTCCGGTGCAGACCTATAGTTCTGGAATGGCAGCTCGGTTGGGATTTGCCTGCGCGATTCATACCAAGCCTGACATTCTGCTGATCGATGAAGTCTTGGCAGTGGGCGATGTTAAATTTCGCTGTAAATGCTATCGCAAGCTAAACGAGCTTCAAAAAAACGGAACGGCTTTTGTTTTGGTGTCTCACAGTGCAAATTCGATCTTGGCGGTGTGTGACTCTGGTGTTTATATCAATCAAGGAAAGGTAATTTGCACAGGCGCGGTTAGTGAAGTCGTTACACGCTATGAAACCGATCTGTTTCAAACAGAAGCGGTTGAAGCTCCTGGTAAAGTAGTTCTGCCTGAGAAGTTACCGCATGAGAGTTTTGGACTTGATATTCGGGCGTTGTCGTTCAAGGATACTCAGGGTGAATTCTTACCAACCTTGATCAGTGGTGAACCTGCTTCTTTGTCGATCGAATGTGATGTCCATGAAGCGATCGACGATTTATGTGTTGAGGTATTAATCCGTGATCAGTTTGGCGAAGGAGAGTGGATGCTTCGCTTTACCAATGTGGGGGATCAACAGCCGATCAAGATTGCTTCAGGGCGGCGAGAAGTTCGAGTTAACCTTCCTTATTGCGGAATGAAGCCTGGACTGTATGTAATGAAGCTCAGTATTCGCCGCGATCGAATGCACTATCTTGATGCGATTGAGTCCTTTAAATTCTCAGTCACCACTCAAGCCAACATGAGTAGTTGTGCCTTCTACCAGCCGCGACAGTGGCAACTTGCCAATTCGTAAAAGCAGTATACAGTCTCCGGCTTTGCCGGAGGTTTGACAATCCCCTCAAAAAGTAGGTCTGATTCAAATTTTTGACTTCAGCTTCCCTATCTTTCATTTGGGGCATTGCTAAATAGCGGGGTGATCCAACCGATTGCTGAATGAGGTTTCAAGCCTTTTAGCCACTGATTTATCTCCCAAATCAGCAACGCCCCATTTTGAGTTTCCTGAATGCGAATCTATCTTGGCTTCGCGTTAAGTCAAACTCTGTTCAACCCCATCTCTGCTGGGGTTGAACAGGATTAATTATGATTACGAAAATTATGATTACATTTGCGACTTTTCACATTGACTGCACTCCTAAAGCTGCGGATCACATCTCAAAGAACAACGTACACCTTGACGATCGTAATGAATATCTAGTGCAGATCGATCTGATGTTTCGATCTGCGAGCCTTGCCCATCCAAACTGTAAGAAGGTAGTACTGACTGACCTGCATACCGACCTTTCTAGTTTGTCTTCTGACATTCAGATTCACCGACTAGACGTTGATCCAGAGCTAATTATGTTGAGTCGGCTGGAGGCTCAACTTCACTATATCACTCATCAGGATTTAGGATCTGATGTCGTACTTTTAGACTCCGACATGCTGATCCAGGGAGTCTAGAACAGTTGTTTTCCAAAGATTTTTCGGTAGGTTTAACCTATCGCGACCCAGATGAGAGTAACTACCAAAAGATGCCTTTTAATGGAGGCGTTATCTTTGTTGCAAAATCTCAAAAAGAACAAGCCATTCAGTTTCTTGAGCGGGTCTACACGCTCTATCAGACACAATACTCCCATCAGGGTACTTGGTGGGGCGATCAGTATGCCATGCTGGATGCAGTCGGGCAAGAAAATTTCCATCAGCGCAGTTCTGACCTACTTCATGTAGATAATGCAAAGGTTCAGTTGTTACCTTGCAGCGTTTATAACTTCTCTCCTAATAATAAGTATAGAGCGATCGCCCTTGGCTTGGCGGACAAGAAAATCATTCACTTCAAGGGACCTCGCAAGCGATTAATGCCGATTTATTGGCATGCCTATCTCAATCCGCGCGAGTGTTCAGGGCTGAAGCGAATCTTCTCATCAGTGGTGAATTGGATCAATCTCTTATCCCTTACTTTTCAAGAAGCGACTCCAACAGGGTTATTCCTAATTGCCCACACCTTGAAAAAGTAAAAAATGCTTTTAAATCCAAAACCTCAATAGAGGCGGAAACAGCATTCCATATATTCGGCAACCTTAGGACTGCATCCTACCAAACTTAAACGCTAATGCAGTAATGATCAGGTCAACAATGGAAACCGAAATCTCCCACTCATTCATCAACTACGATCTCACAACCTCTTTCAAAGCTTCTGCTTTCACCACTCGATCGCCGTTTCCCTGGTATAACTTCCACAAGTTTCTGACACCCCAAGGATTTCAAAAGCTTTATCTGGATTTTCCTTGTTTGGAGTTGTTTGAAAAGCACTCTGGGATTGAAAGAGCCTATGGACAAAGATCCCACGATCGCTACTATCTGGCTTACGAAAGCTCCATCTATCACCAGGACGGAGTACCCAGCGAAGGCAAAGGCATTGTTAAGTTAAAAGATTTGCCTATCACCTGGCAATTTTTTCTCAATGAGCTAGAAACTAGCACTGTCTATCGATCGTTCATTCAGTCTCTTTTGGGAGTCTCTGATTATAGAGTTCGCTATGCGTGGCACATTGGTTTTAATGGTTCTGAGGTTTCTCCCCATATCGATTCACCCGATAAAATTGGAACCCATATTCTCTACTTCAATACTAGTGAAGACTGGAACGCAGATTGGGGTGGCTCAACCCTTGTCTTAGGCGAGAAACAGAATGCGGCGCTAAACCCAGATTTCTCAGATTTCAAAATCACACTGCCTACGCAGACCGTTGACAACCATAGTTTTCTGTTCAAAAATGCCCCCAATGGTTGGCACGGAGTCGAACCACTCACTTGTCCAGAAAGCGCATACCGACGGTTGTTTAACGTCATCTTTGAGTTTCCCAAAAACCAACCGTCGCCCAATGTCGGACTACGATCGCTGGTGAAAAAAATCCTTCATCGATAACAAGCTTATGCAAACAAACTCTGTCGAACCCATTCGGATTTTTATTGGGTCAAGCCTCAAAAACTCCGTAGAGGAAGCGGTGATGCGCTACACTCTGCAAAAGTACACTCGCGCTCCATTAGACATTTATGTGATTGATGGCATTACAGGAGTCGCAAAAAATCTCAAGACAGGTGAAACAAAAGCGCTTCCCCCAGGCATGGCCGAACGTATCCCCAATGCGACCGCTTTTTCTCTCGCACGTTGGGCGATTCCAGAATGGTGCGATCATCAAGGTCGAGCACTTTACTTTGATTCTGACCAGCTTGCCATCTCCGATGTTTCTGAACTCTGGAACTTTGATCTGGCTGGGGCAACGTTGTCTGCGGTTCAGATTAAACAAGTGAAATGCCATCAATATTACATTGATCATTTCTTAGATCCTCTAATTCAGGCGGATGAGATTTTTTATCTCACTAGCGTCATGGTAATCGATTGCGAAAAGGCTGCCTGGAACATTAGTCAGCTAGTTGAACTGATGGATCAAAATGTGTTCTCGTTCACAAACTTGATGAATCTAGGTGAGGAATTTAGACCGTACTTTGATTGTCAAGTCAAGCCGATGCCGAGAGAATGGAATCATCTAAACTGCATTGATCGTGACTCTAAACTGGTTCATTTTACGGATCTGACGGATCAACCCTGGCGCTTTGACCACAACGATATCAGTGATCTGTGGGAGCGGTTTTATTTGGAAGCGATCGATGCTGGCATGATTCCCCAGTTAACCCTCGACACCGCTTTTGAGCGGAAAGGGATTCTGCCTCGGATCAAAGCGCTGGGCGAGATGCCGAAGCTGATTCGTCGCCCGGTAAACTGGGTTTGGCGCACTTGGGACGGAACAACCTTTGAACTCAAACGATGGTTGGATATTCAGCAAGAACGGCTCAAGTTTAGGCTCAAAAATTGGACAAGCATTCGCGCCTGATGTCTCCTAAATTTCAATCTGCCAACGCTGCTCTATCTGTTTCTGATCTGGATCGATTAGCCTGGAGCGCAATCTGCAATTGGCCAAACCATACTGCTGTGGAGACAGTCTACGATGAAATTGACTACGCAGAACTGACCCGCTGTTTTCTGTGGGATAAGGTTGCGCGATCGATTCGTCGCCAAGCCTATCCTCAGCAGTTTGAGTTTGAGCAGACTTTGTTGAACCGTCGATCGCAGATTGCCCCAGCTACTCCGCATCCAAATCGGCTTAAATTTTGGCTCAAGCGATCGCTCAGATTGTTTTCAACTTGGCAAGATGTACGATCGCTGCCCGCTGGAAAATTGCTGTATGTTCCTTGTCCACATCCCACGTTACAAACGGCAGTCAGTACGATCGCTCCGTTAGTCACCGTGATCACCCCCCAAGGGGGATTTAAGCAGATTTCAGGCATACAGACAATTCGCTTACCTTTGCTTTCAGACTCTCCAAATCTTGCCCAAGTTAAATCACTCCATCAAGGAATCGTCGCTGGATTGAAGGAACTTGGCATTGAACTGATTGAACAAGATGCGATCGTTCTGCATCACCAAATCACTCAACTCCTGCTGCGAACTCAACAAATCAAATCTGAACTCTCAATTCTTCGCCCTGATGCAATTCTGCTGTTTGCGGACAATCACTTTCCCGTTCAGAGCTATGTTTTGGTTGCCCGCAAGAAAGGCATTCCGACTATTATGTCGCAGCATGGTTTAGATTGTGAGCATTACTGCTTGGGCGAAGCTTATGCAGATGTGATTAGTGTTTGGGGAAAATCGCGCCTTCAGCGTTATCAAGATCAATCAACCTGGCAGCCTGCCAAAATTCAAGTTAATGGCAACCCGGAATACGATCATTTAACGTTACCAACTCAACTCGATCGCTCTGGTGACTATTGGCTTTGGGCAACTCGCCCCCATCGCCCCGAAAAATGCTACATTCCTTCACGCAATTCTCAAGAAGGCATTCAGATTTTAGAGGCGCTACTCGCTGCACTCGCACGATCGCCGAGTTCCCACTTGGTGATTAAACCTCATCCGCTTGACGACCTGGAGCTCTATCAAAGTTACATCCAGGGTCATTCAGCTTGCGATCGAGTTGTGCTGTCGAGTGAGCCAGTGCGATCGCTGTTTCCAGAGGCGAGGGTTGTAATTTCAGAAGATTCGACGATCGGGCTGGAGGCAATGTTTTTTGGCAAAATTGTGATCCACGCGCACTTTGCCGCTTCCGAGCCTGTCATGCCGTTTGTTTCATACAACGCAGCATTTCCAGGATACTCATCTAAGATGCTCCAAATGGCGCTCGAAGAAGTTGAACAACTCAGCGAAGCCCAACAGCATCAGCTTTTTGCAGGGCAGCGCCGATTCTTAGAAGACTACGCAGGTGTCTGTGATGGACAAGCTCAAGCACGAGTGGCTGCACTGATTCAAGGTGTTTTGGAACCATGAAAAAAATTGCTTTTATTGGAATCAATGATACGTCTCCTTGGGGAGGCAGTGAGGAACTATGGGCGCAGACTGCCATCCATATGGCAAAGGCGGGCTATAGGGTTGGCGTGAATGTCAAGGGATGGAAGTCAAAGCCAAGGCAAATCCAAGCGGTAGAAGCTGTCTGCTCAACGACTTATCGCTGGTACGATCGCAACCTACTCGAAAAGCTTGCATTCATGGCACAGCGTGGAAAAAACTTTTACCGATGGCTCGATCGCTTTCGTCCTAATCTGGCCGTGATTAGCCAGTCCTGCAACAATGATGGACTGTTTTGGATGGAGGCTTGTTCGGAGAGAAATATTCCCTATGTGACGATCTCACAGTCAGGATCAGAAAATTATTGGTATGGCGATGCGCTCAATCAACGACTGGCGATCGCTTATACTCAAGCCCAAAAATGCTACTTCGTTTCTCAAAGAACACTAGAACTAACGATCAAGCAAATTGCCGTAGACTTACCTCAAGCTGAGGTAGTCAGAAACCCTTTTAATGTCTCCTACAACGCAGCGCCCACCTGGAAGCCAACCGATGAAGGATTTAAACTTGCCTGTGTCGGTCGAATTAACCCAGTGAGCAAAGGGCAAGACATTCTATTTGAAGTGTTGCGTTCAGACAAATGGAAAGCTCGCCCACTCACCGTTACGCTTTTTGGCGAGGGCGGACATATTGAAACCCTGAAGCGACTCCAACAACTGTGGGGATTATCTAATATTAAGTTTGGGCAATTTAACTCAAACATTGAGGAGATCTGGGCAGCGCATCATGGGCTAATTTTGCCTTCGAGGTACGAAGGATTACCTTTAGTAATCGTGGAGGCAATGCTTTGTGGAAGGACTTGCATCGTCACTGATGTTGCGGGTAATACAGAGCTTGTTGACAATAATGTCAATGGGTTCGTGGCAAAAGCACCCACGGCAGAACTGTTGGATGAAGCATTGGAGCGTGCCTGGGAACAGCGAGAATCTTGGTATGAGATGGGCAAAGCCGGATCTGAGAAAGTTCGACAAGTGATTCCGCCTGACCCGATCGCTGTGTTTGCCCAAAAGCTCGAAGCCGTTTCATCATCAAGCTAGTCCAAAATTTACACACCTATTCCGTGAGATTCTGGAAAGTTAACCGTTTTTTTACTGAGAGTTGAGGTAAATGAATTTTTTTTAGAGAGATTCGAGTTTTCCCTGTATAGCTGATTGATACTCGTATGAGGAAGTAATTCAATACGATATTGTGTTTTGAGTTGAGCTTTGAAGGTCACTTTTGATCTCAGTTCTTCCTTTATCCTTACTTCTACTTGGCTCGGAGAAGGATCGATGGGAGCCGTGTGCCTTTCTCCCAAACCTATTATTTCTACCCTGTTTTGCTGGAGGCTTCTTCTTTATGCCATTGACTCAACCAGAGCTTCATGGGTCACATGTCCGATCGCTATTACAACTCGAAGCAGATGCAATCTCTAGAACTGCTCAGCAACTCAATCCTGAAGCGATCGAGCAAGCCGTCAATTTACTGCTCAACTGTCGTGGCAAGGTTGTCTTGTCTGGGGTTGGCAAGTCGGGAATCGTTGCCCAAAAAATTGCAGCAACCCTCAATAGCATTGGAACAATGGCAGTGTTTTTACACCCTTGCGATGCTCTGCATGGTGATTTAGGAATTGTGAATGCTGCGGATGTTGGGATAGTTCTCAGTAACAGTGGTGAGACAGCAGAATTAGTTCAAATGATGCCACATCTCAAGCATCGCACCGTGCCGACGATCGCAATTTTAGGAAATCTCAATTCGACTTTGGCTCAACAAGCTACCGTGACGCTCGATGCCTCGGTCGATCGAGAAGCTTGTCCCTTAAACTTAGCGCCTACTACAAGTACGACGGTTGCCCTGGCGATCGGGGATGCTTTAGCCATGAGTGTAATGCAAATCAAAGGGATTACACCAGAAGCCTTTGCGTTTAACCATCCAGCAGGGCGGCTGGGAAAACGGCTGACGCTGACCGTGGGGGACTTGATGTGTTGCGATCGCCCTACCTTACAGCAACAATCATCGTGGTTAGAGGTACTAGAGGCAATCAGCCAAGGGGGATTAGGAGCAGTCAATATTGTGGATGAGCAAGGTTGCCTAGTGGGATTAATCACGGATGGAGATCTGCGTCGGTGGGTGCAGAAGACAAACGCGATCGAGCTAGAGACTCTTACTGCACAAAACATCATGACTCAATCACCGATCTCAATTATGTCAAGCGTTCTAGCTTACGACGCTTTGCAGTTGATGGAAAATCGATCCTCACAAATTTCGGTGCTACCCGTTGTAGATTCAAAGCACCATTGTCTGGGGATTTTACGCTTACACGACTTATTTCAGAGTGGCTTGTAAAAATAGAGAAGAAGATGTTGTGAATTGACAAGCATTGCGTATGGCAAGTAGATGGCAGAAGGATAGCACGACTTTAGGGATTGCAGCATTATCTTTTCTGATAGTTAGAGCATATCAATGAATAACCGTAATACGTATGTTGAGCCTTTAGATTATCTTCGAGGATTCGCGATCGTTAGTGTTCTGATTTTTCATGCGGCTGGCTTTCTGATTCATAGAGGTCAGCTTCCGTGGGAAGGATGGTTTCGAGACTTTTCAGTGCCACGTTCAGCGCTGCTCGTTCTCCCTGCAAGTTTTGGATGGGCAGGGGTCGCCATATTTTTTGTGATCAGCGGCTTCTGTATCCACTTGAGTTTTTCTCGCAGCCGTCAACCCAATTTCTTAGGCTTTTATATTCGTCGGTTTTTCCGAATTTATCCGCCTTATCTGATTGCTCTGATTGTATTTATAGCTTTTTTACCAATGACACAAATAGAGTTTAGCTCACCTTCGTTTGGGCTTGATCTGTTTAGTCATCTGGTGTTATTGCAGAATTTTGGCCCACACGCGCTGAGTGTCAATCCGTCGTTTTGGTCGGTCGTGATCGAAGCTCAACTTTATGTCATCTATCCTCTACTTTTGTTGCTAACTTCGCAGTTTGGTTGGAAACGAACACTGCTGGGGATCGGAATTCTGGAAGTCTTACTAAGAACTGCGCTCGGTATAGCTGACTTTAATGCATCGTTGACATATCTTCCTGAATGGCTGACTCGTTCACCCCTGGTTTATTGGTACAGTTGGTCAATCGGAGCATGGCTAGCAGATAACTTTCTCCAGAATAAGCCGTTGCCCTTTGCACGATCTCGACTTTCAGTATGGCTACTTTTAGCGGTAACTACTTTTTTCATTCGACCGCTCTCAGAACTTTCCTTTCTATTTTTCGCAGTCTTTACAACCACCTGGATTGCAAAACTGTTAAGCAAGCCAAAGGTTCAATTCTCCCTTCCATCAGCTTGTTTAAAGGTTCTTCGGTATGCTGGAATCTGGAGTTACAGCCTCTACCTACTTCACCAACCTCTCATGAGCTATTTTGTTAGAACGTGTGTACAACTGAGTCCGAGTCAACATCTACATTCGCTGATACAGTTTTTGATAGCAATACTTTCCCTAGTTTTTATTGTTCCGATCGCAGCGCTCTACTATCGCTACTGTGAGTTACCGAGTATTGCTCTTGGGAAGCGGCTGATCAGAAGATTACAGATGGCGGGATAATGTCTAAGTTTTCAACTTGTAATAGATAAAGGTTGTAATCGGATGAAAATTCTTGCAGTGATTCCAGCACGCTATAGCTCTCAGCGGCTACCTGGAAAGTATTGCTCAATATTGGCGATCGACCGATGGTGCAGTGGGTATATGAGGCAGCAGTTCAGTGTCCAGCGTTCTCAAAGGTAGTAGTCGCAACCGACAACGAGGAAGTAGCTGCCTGTGTTCGAGGGTTTGGCGGCGCAGTGGAGATGACATCCAGCACTCATGAAACAGGAACCGATCGGGTTGCAGAAGTTGCAGAACGCTATCCAGAAATGGATGTAGTGGTGAATGTTCAAGGAGATCAACCGTTTGTTACTTCTGACATGTTGCTGAAGTTAGTTCAGCCTTATCTTGAGGGTGAAACACCTGAGATGACAACGTTGGCAACGCCTTTGGATCATGAGACAGGATACAGCGATCCAAATGTGGTAAAAGTATTATGCGATCGTACTCACCATGCACTGTATTTTTCCCGATCGCCGATTCCTTATTTTCGCAATCCGGGCATCGTTCCAGTTCATCATCATCTAGGGCTGTATGCTTTTCGTTGTGATTTCTTGGTGAACTATGCTCAGCTAGTGCCTACTCCATTTGAACAATGTGAAGCACTAGAACAATTGCGCGTCCTGGAGCATGGCTTTAAAATTCGGGTCTGTTATTCTGAAAAAATGACTCTAGAGATTAATACTCCTGAAGACCTCAAGCTGGCCACAATGGTATTCCAGTAGCGTATTCCAGTAGGGTACTCCAGTAGGTTCTTTGGAGGAACAGGTAAAACAGGGCAAGAAAGCTCGAAGAAGAAAAAGAACCTTACTAGGGGTTCAATATGATAAGGTGTGGTCGCGCGAACCGATTTCGCTTCTGACCGTGCTAGCGATGTTTATTCTTTAAATCGAACTCTACCATGACAATTCAAACTCAGATTACTCCAAATCTTCTCATTGGTGATCAACATCCACTTGCACTGATCGGTGGGCCTTGTGTGATCGAGTCAGCAGACTTCACGCTGAAAATGGCCGATGAGATTAGACAGGTCTGCGATCGCTTAGCCATCCCGTTTATCTTCAAGTCCTCATTCGACAAAGCCAATCGCACCTCGATCAACTCCTTTCGCGGTCAAGCGATCGACGAGGGCTTAGAAATTCTTCAGAAAGTCAAAGACAAGATCGGAGTTCCCGTTCTCACCGACATTCATGAAAGTTCTCAGGCTGCGATCGCGGCTCAAGTCGTCGATGTGCTGCAAATTCCCGCTTTTCTGTGTCGGCAAACTGATTTGTTAGTGGCAGCGGCAGAAACCGGACGCACCGTGAATGTCAAAAAAGGACAATTCCTTGCGCCCTGGGATATGAAAAACGTCGTTCGCAAACTCGAAATGAGTGGGGCTAAAAACATTCTCCTCACCGAGCGGGGCACAAGTTTTGGATACAATGCGCTGGTTGTTGATTATCGATCGCTGCCGCAGATGAGAGAATTTGGCTACCCGATTGTCTTTGATGCGACTCACAGCGTTCAGATGCCCGGCGGACAAGGCGATAAATCTGGCGGACAACGGCACTTTGTGCCCACCCTGGCCAAGGCGGCAGCTGCGGTGGGAATTGATGCGTTGTTTATGGAGGTTCACGAAGATCCAGACAATGCCCCAAGCGACGGCCCCAACATGATCCCATTAAATCAGCTAGAAGCGGTGCTGAGACCCATTCTACAAATCAGAGCGGCGGTGTCGCAATCATGACAGCCCTTTCTCAAGCCGAATTTGAGTCACGGTTAGCTCAGGTTCGTTTACTTGCCCTTGATGTCGATGGTGTTCTCACCGATGGAGGACTTTACTACACCGAAGCAGGCGAGGAACTAAAAAAGTTTAACGTCAAAGACGGCTTAGGCATTCAGCGAACCATGAGTTGCGGCGTTGAAGTTGCGATCTTTTCGGCTGGCTCATCTCCTGCCACCCTGCATCGCGCCAAACGGTTAGGAATCCAGTATGTTTACATTCGCGTTGCGGATAAGTTAGCTGCTCTAAAACAGTTGTGTGAAACGTTGAACCTATCCCTCGATCGCGTGGCTTACATGGGAGATGATCTGGTCGATATTCCGGCGATGCAGAGTGTGGGTGTCCCGATTACCGTCGCGGACGCGATGCCCGAAAATCAAGCCGTTGCAATTTACATCACTCAGAAATCCGGAGGACAGGGGGCTGTCCGCGAAGTCTGTGATCTGATTGCAAAACATCATTCGTCGTCTATTAGTCATGCCGATGCGCGTTCTCCATATCAATCAATCTGATACTTTTGGCGGGGCTGCGATCGCCGGATATCGGCTCCATCAAGGACTCTTAGACCAAGGGGTCGATTCGCGGCTGCTCGTGGGTCGGATGGAAACAACCAGCGATCGAGTTGCCGAGGTAGCCAGGGCCTCTAAGAACGAAAAACAATTGTCTCGCCTGACTCAGCGGCTCGGATTAAACCATGTCCACCTACTTTCGACCCCTCATCTGAAGCATCACTCATTCTACCAATCTGCTGATCTTCTCAACTTTCACAACTTACATACAGGTTACTTCAACTACTTAGCCATTGCTGAGTTAGTTCAAACTAAGCCTGCCTTCGTCACCATGCACGACATGTGGTGGCTAACAGGCCATTGCGCCTTTAGCTATGGCTGCGATCGTTGGAAGATAGGCTGTGGAAACTGCCCAGATCTGAGTATCTTTCCGCCCGTGCGTCGAGATAGTACCCGATGGGAATGGAGATTGAAAGATTGGGTTTACGATCGAGCGAAACTTACGTTTATTGCACCGAGTCGATGGCTCGCCGATTTGACGAAACAGCGTTTTCTCGATCGGTTTCCAACTCATCACATTCCCTATGGGATTGATTTAGAAACCTATCAACCCCTCGACATGGCTCAATGCCGGGATCAATTAAAGATTCCACAATCCAAAAAAGTTCTGCTATTTGTCGCCCATGATCTCAAAGAGCGTCGGAAGGGGGGCGATTTGTTTTTAGCCGCATTGCAACAACTACCCGCGTCGCTTAAAGCAGAGATTGTGATATTGACGCTGGGAGAAGGCGATCCAACTCTAGCCGAGAAAGTTGGTATTCAAGCCATGAATCTTGGCTTTGTGCGAGATGATGCTCTTAAGGCAATCGCTTATTCAGCATCCGATTTGTTTGTGTTTCCAACCCGGGCTGACAACTTACCCCTGGTCTTACAGGAAAGTATGGCTTGTGGAACACCCATGGTTTCTTGCGATGTCGGTGGTGTTTCAGATCTGGTTCGTCCGGGTGTCACCGGATATCTTGCGAAAACAGAAGATATTGAGGATCTGAGCAACGGGATCAAGACATTACTGGCTGATGAAGAACTTCGTCAGAAAATGCGGGAAAACTGTCGATCGATCGCGGTTTCAGAATATTCGCTCTCGCTCCAAGCGCAGCGATATACCGAACTCTATCAGCAAGTCTTACACCCTTAATTTTGTATGAGTGATAGCATCCCTGTCAGACAGCCCTCGACGGTCTCCCTGCCCTCAAAACGGTATCTCTACGATTCGTTGAAATTTAGCCTATTGCAGTGGGTTGGCAAGCTACCTTCTCAACTGCTGAGGCAATTTCTGTACACAAAGCTGTATCGCTTAACGATCGGTGAAGGCTCGGTGATTTATAACAGTTGCCATCTTCGTGCGCCAGAGAAAACCACGATCGGAAGCCACACCAGCATCGGCGATCAATGTGTTCTAGATGGGCGAGGTGGATTGACGATCGGAAACTCTGTGAATCTTTCAACCGCCGCTTGGATTTGGACAGCACAGCATGACTTAAATGACTCAGGATTTGCGGGGGTGTCAGCTCCTGTGGTGATTGAAGATTACGCTTGGATTAGTTCGCGGGCAACAATCTTACCGGGTGTGACGATCGGGCGTGGGGCAGTTGTGGCAGCAGGCGCAGTGGTGACAAAATCAGTTGCACCGTTTGAAATTGTGGGTGGAGTGCCTGCAAAGAAAATTGGAGAGCGCAATCGCGACCTTGATTATCAACTCAGTTCTTGTATTGCATTTTGGTGATTTATTTTGAAGTGATTTATTTTGAAGTGATTTATTTTGAACCGTATGATTAGTGTGATTACTCCAGTTTACAACGGTGAGCAGTATATCGAATCTTGCTTGCAAACCGTGATTCAGCAAAACTGTCTAGAGGTCGAGCATCTGATCATAGATGGGGGATCAGGCGATCGTACGATCGAGATTGTGAAGCAATATGCTGAGAAATATCCTCATCTAAGGTGGATCTCTGAAAAAGATCGCGGTCAATCTGATGCCATGAACAAAGGAATCAGATTGGCGAAAGGTGAAATCATTGGATTCTTGAATGCTGATGATTATTATGAATCCAATACTCTGAATCAAGTCATAGAAATTTTCAAGACCTTGCCGATTCCGAGCTTTGTCGTTGGAAATTGTAATGTTTGGGATGATAACGGCAATCTGAAGAAATACAATCGCCCTAAAAATTTGAGCTTTACTGCGCTCTTACTGGGGGCCAACATTAATCCTCATCCTGTCAACCCTTCTGCCTACTTCTATCACACCTCTCTTCACCGCACGATCGGAGAATATAGAGTTGATGAACATTTCGCACTAGATGTGGATTTTATTTTGCGAGCAGTTCAAGTTGCGACTGTTAAACACATCGATAGAACCTGGGGAAACTATCGCGAAATTGCAGGCACAAAAACCGTCACTGATTGGCAAAGTGGGCAGGGTGCTGCGAGATCGGCAGCCTTACTCAAACAGTACCGCGATCAGCTTCCCATGCTCACTCGAACCCAGAACACTCTTCTCTACACTGTTCTCAATACAGCTTATAACGCAACACAATTGTTCAAACGCGGAATCGGAAAGGTTGCTCGATCGCTCTCTATCCTCCCTCAGCCCTAGTGATATGAAAGTCGGATATCTACACATCGGTGAGCCAGAACATGGAATTGCACGTTATGGGCGATATTTGGCAAATGAAGCCAGAACTCGTCCTGAGCTAACTGTGATCGAGGCAACGGTTCTATTAACTGGAGAAGCAACGGTCGATCACCAAACCTCCAGGCTGCTGCAATCAGTCTTTCTCAGGCAGATATTGTCCATTTTCAGCACAACCCATCGATCTGGGGAGGCAAAAAGCAGCTTCAAAACCTCAACGCTTTTCTAGATACTTGCACTCGTCCCAAGATCGTGACGCTGCATGATCTATTTTACCCTTTGCATAGCTCATTGATGCTTCAGCAAATCCTACAGGGCAAGCAGTCTTTTTGGAACCTTTCAGGCTGTCTCAAGACCTTTGCAAGAGAACAGCTATCCCCCAACTTTCAAGCATTGCGTCGAGTGTTCGATCGCTGTCAAATTGCTTTTGTCTGTACCCAGGAAGAATTCAAGCGACTGGATGGACACACCTCATCAAGCAAAGTAAAAATAGTTCCTCATTTTGTAGAGTCACGCACTCTGAGCCTCGCGCCAGAAGCGGCCCGCAAGCGATTGAACCTAGATGAAAAGATTGTGATCACACTCTTGGGATTTATTTATCGCGGCAAAGGTCATGACCTGCTCATAAAAGCCTTGGCAAACCTACCCACAAACTATCAAGCTGTCTTTGCAGGAGGACTGGGACACGAAAGCTTTCTACAAGAAGTCATGAACCTGGCTAAAACGCTTGGAGTAGACGATCGCGTTCGGGTCACGGGCTATCTTTCTGAAGCTGATCAAGAACTATATCTCGCTGCGACGCATCTTGCAGTTTGTCCCTTTGAGAAAACATCTGCATCCGGTTCTCTTTGCACCTGGATTTCGGCAAATAAGACAATTATGGCGTTTGATTTACCCCAGATTGCGGAGTACAACAGGTTGCAGCCCAATGCCATTCTGACATTTTCTCCTTATACGTCTGAAGCTCTGGCAGCATCCATTCAACAAGCAATTTCACAGGCGGAGGATACCCGATCGATTGCCCAGCTTCATCGACAACTTGAGATACCTGCGGTCTTTGATCAACATCTCCAGCACTACACTACTGTGTCAAAACCTGTATCAGTTGGAACGGATCTTCATTGATGAGTATTCTATTAGATTCTTTTTTTGAACCAAGTGCATCCGGGCACGGAGGTAATCATCGCAGCGCCCAGATACTTGAACTAATTGAGCGATCGCAACTCGCAGTTACACGGCTCAATCGTCAACTGCTCAATAACGCCCGCGATCGTTATCTTGCAGGCATCGGATCGATTTTGAACCCGCAAACAGCAGGCTTTCTGCTAAAACATCAGATTCAAGTGCAGCCTTCATTTAAGAGCATTGCATTCTGTGGATTTCAGCGACAATTGTATGACCAAGCCCTCGCCCAACATTCTGGATGCAAACTTTTGGTTTGGGAAGCGACCAAAAATTATGTCGCTCCCTTTGTTGCCAAAGACCAAAACTTCAAGGTGATCGCAATCCCTCAAAACTTGGAGTCATTTGTTCCGGATGCTTTTCATGAATCACTTTCCACGGAAATTCAAGCCCTAGCCAAAGCAGACATCGTTTTCTGTATTTCGCGCGAGGAAGAGTGGCTACTGCGACTACATGGTGCAAATGCTCACTATTTGCCCTACTATCCTCCTCATGCGATCGAGCAGCATCTTCTGACAATTCGCCGCGATCGTGCTCCCAAAAACCGCTATCTGATTCTTGGAAGTGCTAGCAACCCACCCACGCGACAGGGAATGATCGAGCAAATTCACTGGCTCAAACAGATTCGTCAACACCTGAGCTTTGAAGTTGATATTGTTGGATACAAAACTGAATCGCTGCAAGAGTATTGTGATGAGACGTTTGTTCTACATGGCACAGTCAGTGATAACCAACTTACTACAATTCTGACTCAAACAAAAACTGCGCTGATTCATCAAACTGCTAGCTCAGGGGCATTGACGCGAATTCCAGAGCTTCTGACTGCGGGGATTCCAGTGGTGGCAAATGGTAATGCTTGTCGGAGTGCTCATAGTTATTCAGGCATTTATTGCTATGACGACTTATTTGAACTGCTCGATCGTCTCAATCAACCTTTAGATCCTGCCCCGATGCTTCCTCGTCCTGTTACTGCTGAAAAACGATTCATCGACGCTGTACAACATCTCAGTCAATCCTCGCCTAATGCCACAATTGCCTCTCTCTAATTCACAAGGTTCTCATCATGTGATGCTGTTTGACCTAGTCAACGGCGGACATCATGGAACCTACCTCCGCTATCTGGTACAGTCCTGGATTCAGAAGCCTTTCTCTACACGATTAACACTGGTCGTTTCCCCGCAATTTCTAACGGTGCATCAAGAAGTGGTGGCTCTGGTAGATGGGCATCCTCAGATTGAATTAATGCCGATTTCAGACGGAGAAGAAGCGCAGCGCAAACAAGCTTCTGGAATACGATTAGGATTTGTGGAATGGCGAATCTTTTGCCAATATGCTCAACAAATTCGAGCGACCCAGGCAATGTTAATGTATTTCGATTACTTTCAGCTTGCGATCGCATTTGGGCAACCATCTCCCTGCCCTTTTTCAGCCATTTATTTTCGTCCGACTTTTCACTATCAAAGCTTTGCCAACACCACAATCACGCTAAAGGATCAGGTGAGATCGTGGCGACAAAAAGCTCTGCTAAAACTCGCGATGAGAAACACTCAGTTTCACACTTTGTTTTGTCTTGATCCTTTTGCGGTAAAAACGATTCAGCAATTGCACCTGTGCCCGACTGTTGTTCACTTACCTGATCCCGTTGAAATCGTTCCAGTTTCCACACAATCTGTGGATGATTTGAGGCACAAACTTGGAATTGAGCAAAATCGCAAGATTTTCTTACTGTTTGGCAGGCTGACTGAGCGTAAAGGGGTTCATGCCCTGCTGGAATCTCTCAAGCAGCTTTCCCCTGAGTCTTGCCAGCAGATTTGTATTCTTCTCGTTGGCGAAATTCCGGAACAGGACAAGGCGAAAATTTGGCAACAGGTCGCTAACCTCTGTCAAGCCTTGCCGGTTCAAATCCTGATTCAAGATCGTTTTTTACAGGAGGCAGAAGTTCCACCGTATTTTCAGCTTGCAGACATTGTGCTAGCACTCTATCAGCGACATGTGGGAATGAGCGGTATCTTACTGCTGGCTGCTGCCGCCCAAAAGCCAGTGTTGGCTTCAAACTATGGACTCATGGGAGAGCTTGCACATCGCTATCATCTGGGTTTAGCGATCGAAGCCAGCGATCCTCAGCAAATTGCTCAAAGCCTGATTTGCTGTCTAGAAAGCACCAACCTGGGCGATGTAGAAAAAATGCAAACCTTCGCAACTCAAAATCTTTGGAGTAACTATGCAGAAACGATTCACAGAGGAATTGCTGCCCTAAATTGAACTTTGACTTGAAAACGACGATCGCAGCTATTTTCGTGATGCAACTATGAATGAACTATCGCCAAAATCAAAACTCATTGCTATTTTGTTAGCCTTTTACATTCATGGCTTAACGTTCTACTTTACGCTGAGTGGGCTGGCAGGCATTCACACCACGGTTTTGACTGCAATCTTTCAAGTCTGCCTGGTTGCCATTCCGTTTATTTTAATTTTGCTGACTCGCGGTCCTCGACAGCGGCTATTTCACCTTGGCGTGCCAGAACTGCTATATCTTACATTTGTTGCGATGTTTTTGTCTGATTATATATCCACAGCAGACAAATCAAATTTTCCAGACAATTTGATTATCTATTTTGGAGTGTACTGGACAGCCCTGTGCTTGCTGAGAAGTTTGACGTTTGCACAGTTTTGCCTGCTGTGCCCTATATCTAGCGCGATCTCGGTTCTCACATCGCTGATTTTGTTGGGTCAAGTTTTTACAGGAAGCGCTCAATGGGCAGACAACGGCGGGCGGCTGGTTGCTGGAACATCAGGCAATCCCATTTTAGCGGGGTATACAGGCGCATATGCCTTTCTATCATGTATTGTGATGTGGCTGACAGGTCGATATGCAGGAAATCCAATTCTATTAGCTCTAGCAGTTCCCGGATTCTTAGTCTGTTCTTTCTCAGGAACACGCAGTGCCACACTGTCTATAATGCTCAGCGGGGTATTTGTCATACTCTACACTGTGAATCTCTTACTAGCTTCTAACAAAACTGCTGGGAAACTAATTTCTAATTTAGTTACATATTCAGGTATTGGGTTAACGAGTATTCTTCTATTATCGCCGATCTCATCCGCTATGACTTCGAGTAAAGCCGAAGCATCTCCGATCGAACGCGCTCTCAATACTGGATTTCAGCGAATTGAGGTATTGTTTCGAGTCATTGGTGGCGGTGAACCAGACATGTCTATTGAGGGACGAGAGCATATCTACGACAATGCCTGGAGCTTATTTCTTCAGAAGCCGATTTGGGGAAATGGACTCTACACCACAGGCAGCGCGCACAATGCTTTTTTGCAGGTTGCGACCGAATTTGGAACCTTAGGGATTATTACCTTTATCGTACCCTTTCTCTATCTGGGGTTTCAAGTCATGAAAATTGCGCTCTCTGCGTCTAGGCAATGTGCGATCGTTCGCCAGACTCCCGCTAAATTTGTCAAGAGCGACTATGCGATGATGACCTGCTTCACCGTTGTCTTTTGTTTCAAGCAGTCTGTCTCTTTAACTTTCATGGAGATCCCTATCGAAACTATTTGCCTGTTTCGTCGATTGGGTTAATGATTGCTTTCTTAAAGCTTAATCAGCGAGACATTCAAGCATCTATTAGGTAGAACACAATTCCAACTTGATTATTAAGTGCAGTATTAAGAACATGACAAAAGTTGCTTTGCTCTGCGTAAGCTATGGCCCCTATCACTTCGCTCGACTGAACGAAACTCATCATCAGTTTGAACAGTTGGGTTGGCACGTTTGCGGAATTGAACTAGCTCGTTCTGAGGCAGACTATGCCTGGAAAACATCAGTTGACCAAGCTGAAGGTGAATTTGTGTCAGTCTCAGAAAAACATCTGCAAGACTTGAAGCTAACCGAACTTATTCCAGCCCTTTACAAAACCTTGTATAAGGTAAATCCAGATGTAATCGCGATTATGGGCTATTTCCATCCTGCAATGTTAGCAGCTTTAGCTTGGAGTCGCTGGCATGGTAAGTCTACCATTCTCTTGTCTGCAACTAAGGAAGATGATGCGCCTCGACGAGGGTGGCAAGAACAAATAAAGCAAGCATTGATGCGCCAATATCAATCTGCACTAGTAGGAGGAAAACCCCAAAAGCGATATCTCATAAAGTTGGGGATGCAAGCTGAAAGCGTTTTCACAGGATACAATGTGGTCGAAAACGAGGTGTTTCATCCAGATCGACTGAGGTCGTTTCCTAATCCACTGAAGGTTCCTTTTTTCTAGCAATCAATCGATTCATTGAGAAAAAGAACATCCCTAATTTATTAAACGCTTATGCTGCTTACGTTCAGCAGTCTGCTCAAACTTGGGATCTGGTGCTGTGCGGTGATGGGGAACTTCGACCTCAAATCGAGCAGCAGATTCAAGCTTTAGAATTGAACGATCGCGTTCATCTTCCTGGCTTTCTCCAACAGAATGAACTGATGCCGTATTTTGCTCATGCAAACTGCTTCATTCATGCGAGCTATCAAGAGCAGTGGGGATTGGTAGTAAATGAAGCAATGGCAGCAGGGTTGCCTATATTGGTATCAAACCGATGTGGCTGTTTTGAAGACTTGGTGATTGAAGGTGTAAATGGCTGGGGATTTGACCCAGATCGTGTTGAACAGATGCAGCAATTGATGAGCAAAATGAGTTCAAACGAGAACCAGGCAAAAACAATGGGAAGTGCTGCTTTAGCTCACATTCAAAACTTTTCTCCAACCTATTTTGCCCAAGGACTACATAAAGCTGTTGAGTATGCACTAAAAGCGTAAAGTATGAAAATTTTAATGGTTATTCCCGCTGTTGGTTTAGTTTATGGAGGGACTTCTAAAGTTTTATTCGAGCTGGCACAGTCGCTTGGCGATCGTCATCTTCAAATTGATGTCGTCACGACCAATGCCAACGGTTCTACAAATTTAGAGGTTCCCCTTTGCACCTGGCAGCAAGAGCAATCTTACCGAATTCAATATTTCCCGCGCTGGCAGTTCAATGAATATAAGTTTAGCTATTCGTTGACAACCTGGCTCTTTGGGCATGTCACTGACTATGATTTGGTTCATACCATTTCGCTGTTTACTTACCCGGTCGCGATCGCGCATTGGATCTGTCAACTTAAAAAGATTCCATACATGACCAGCCCACACGGAATGCTAGATCCCTGGGCGTTAGGATACAAAGCCTGGAAGAAAAAAGTCTACTACACGCTAATTGAGCGCCCCATTCTTTGTAGAGCAAGCACCATTCAAATGCTGTCTCAATCCGAAGTAGACGGCATTCGTGCCCTAACATTGCCCACTCTGCTGACGATTATTCCCAACGGAGTACATCGGCGGGATTTTGATCCGCTGCCTGATCCCGAAGAGTTTTATCAGAGCTTTCCAGCCCTTCGTGGCAAAACGTTAATCTTATTTCTGGGGCGAGTTGATCCCAAAAAAGGACTTGATTTACTCGCATCTGC
The DNA here is from genome assembly GCA_012034655.1 of Leptolyngbyaceae cyanobacterium CSU_1_3. Classification (GTDB taxonomy): domain Bacteria; phylum Cyanobacteriota; class Cyanobacteriia; order Leptolyngbyales; family Leptolyngbyaceae; genus JAAUOZ01. The sequence goes on from JAAUOZ010000021.1 coordinate 32,941, forward strand.
ATTTGCTCAAGTTCATACTCAATTTCCCAAAACTCATCTGGTTGTCGCAGGGCCTGACAATACTGGATTTTTATCCACGGTTCAATCTTACTTTGACCAAGCAGGCTGTCTCAAAGCAGTCACGTTTACCGGAATGCTGACGGGATCGCTAAAGCACGCTGCTCTAGCTGCCTCTCATCTGTATGTTGCGCCTTCTTATTCTGAGGGATTTAGCATGTCAGTGTTAGAAGGAATGGCTTCCGGTCTCCCTTGTGTGATCACGACGGGGTGTAATTTTCCAGAGGCGGCGATCGCTCAAGCGGCAACGGTTGTAGAAATTAATACAAACGCGATCGGGCGCGCAATAATGACACTGCTTTCGGACTCACACGCCGCGCAGCAAATGGGCAAACGCGCACAGCATTTCATCTTTGACCACTATACGTGGCAGCATATTGCAGAACAGTTGATTGCAACCTATCACAAAATTTTGAATCAATCTCTAACAACCCGATAAAACCATGCATATTGATATTGCGATCGCCTCAGACCAAAATATGGAAGTTGGGCTTCACGTCACACTTTACACCTCCCTACAATTTCTAGATCCTGATTGTTTTATCAATATTCATTTGTTTAGTAAAGATCTGCCGAGCAAAGCGATCGATCGAATTCATCACACTCTGTCACCCTTTCAGGATCGATACCATCTTCAGCTTTATGATGTAGCATCCCTAGATCTGGGAAGTGGCAGAGGATTGCACCAGAGTAAAATGCCTTATGTGATTCTTCTAGTCGCAAAGCTTGTCGAGGCAGAAAAGCTGCTTTTTCTAGATGCAGATCTCATTATACGAACTGATTTGTCAAAGCTCTTTGCTTACAGCTTAGAGGAAAAAGTCGTTGGGGCTGTTTTTGAATCTTCGGTCTCTAAAGTTTGGAGTAAAGAGCGCGATGTCTTAGTAGAAATAGGACTGTCAGAGGACGCGCCTTATTTTAATTCAGGAGTTGTTTTATTTGATGCAAAGCAGTGGAAGCAGAAAAATCTGACATCTAGATGCTTTGAGATTATAGAAACCTATGGAAAATCGCTATACAACACTGATCAAACTGTTATAAACGCAGCAGTAAAAGGAGACTTTTTCCTGCTGCCTAAGCACTATAATCAACCCTTTTACCCTAGAGGGTATCCAATTACAAAAGAAACAAGTGGCATCTGTCATTTACTCGGCTCTCCTAAACCTTGGGACATTTTTGGAGAGATTCTACACAGGAGTTATCCCACTTTTCGTGGCCATCTCGAACAGACTGCTTTCTGTAACTACAAAAGCTATCTCAGCCCCTCACCTTCAAGGTTGAGACGAGCCTTCAATTTATCTCGCTCCTATTCTGTGGCATTACAGCATTACTTGAAATATCGGTGAGCAACCAGTCCTGTCATACCTCTAGCCTGAACCCATGTCTTTGCTATCTTCTAAGTAACATCATGCTGATATTTATCATTCCGCTCAGAAGCAAAAAAGTATCGAACTCTTGGGAAACAGTTTGTAAGCTACTAGGGCGAACGCTTCGATCTGTCTGCAATTAAACACTGTGCAATTTTCGCGTCATTGTAGTCTGCCATGAGCAACCTGCCATACAATATCAACACCCTAACATTGAGTTTATCGAAGTTGATTTTCCAGCAGCAGACCCAGCAGACACCGAGAGCAAATATGCTGACCAAGTTCGCAAGCTTTGGGTAGGTGTAAACTACGCGACGAAATTTTCTAGCTCACATATTATGTTTGTTGATTCTGATGACTGTATCAGCAAAAATATTGCAGAATTTGTCAGCCAAAATCAAGACTGTAATGGGTGGTTTCTCAGCACAGGATATCAATATCGGGAAGGCAGTCGATTCATTCGATATATCAAGAAAGGGTTTGGGCGAAGTTGTGGTACTTGCAACATTATTAGAACGGATTTAATTAGTTCTTATATCAAAACTACTCAACCAGAAGATATTAAAGATAGAGCCTTTCTACACCATGTAGACTTGCCTCGTATCATGGCGAGCAGAGGTCACTCGCTGCAAAGCCTCCCTTTTCCAGGAGCTGTCTACATAACTGATAATTCAGAAAATTTTGTGGGTCAAACTTCTATCGTTCTTAAGAACTTGAGTGTTAGTTTGCGCGGGTCAGTAAAGTATCGACTGATATTGCTGATGAGAGCGATCGCCTCTCGCCCTCTAAGGTACACCTTTAGAACCTTTACCTTTTCCTGGCGCAATTTACATCACCGACAATTCAGAAAACCTCGAAAATCAGACTTTGATGGTTTTGCAAACGATTAGAGGAAATCCGAAGAAGCTGGCTAAATTTTATGCAATGCGCTTGTTCAAATTTTTAACTTCTCAATCTGTGAGCCAAACTTTCCGAGATGAGTTTAAGCTTTACAGCATCTAAGTGGGTTCACTTTCTGCTCAATTTTCACTTACTAATATGAAGCATATGCTCAGTTCTGAACCCATACTAGTTTTCCTCGTCCCACTTAGAAGCGCTTGGTCAGCGAAGTCTTGGGTCACAGTCTGTAATCTCTTAGAGCGCACTCTTCGCTCTATTTGCAACCAAACGCTGCCTAGCTTTCATGTTTTAATCGTTTGTCACGATCGCCCTATTTTATCCGATCAATACAACAATACTGAGTATGTAGAAGTTGACTACCCGGCTCCTAAGCAGCCAATCTCTGTAAGTGATGGTGATTTAGACAAAGCTCGCAAACTCTGGACTGGAATCCAGTATGCCCAAAAATTTGCTAACCCTTATCTCATGTTTATGGATGCAGATGATTGTGTGAGCAAGAATATCGTAGAATTTATTGCCCAACAGCCTCAAAGCAATGGCTGGTATATCAGTAAAGGATATCAATATCGGGAGGGGAGTTGGCTAATTCAGTATCGTAAGTAGTTGTTCGAGCAATTCTGCGGTTCTTGCAATATTGTTCAAGCCAGTGTTATGAATAACTATCTCAATGGCATCCAATTCTCAGATCTGGATGATCGAATTTTACTTCATACCCAGCTACCCTACAAGCTGGCAGAACAGGGAATGCCCTTGAACCCATTGCCTTTTCCGGGGTCGGTTTACATTACAGATCATTCAGAAAATCTATTGAATCAAGTAAAAATTTTGCAACAAGCGACAGGTAGCAATAAAAGTCTTCAGAAGCTCCTGAGATTTTACGCTCTAAGACTCTACAAAACTTTGACTTCTAAAGTGTTGACGCGATCGATTCGGGATGAATTTAGTCTTTATTAATCCTAAGCGATCGCTGCTCAGGCATTAGGGATTAAGCCTATCTAAACGTTCTTAATTGAAAAAATATGTTCTTAGCTCACAATCAGCCCGATCAGAAGCAGCAAACCCTAAAAGCAAGTCTTATGGAAGTGACTCCTCTGATTCTTACTTACAACGAAGCTGCCAATATCCGAAGATCGCTTGAGCAGTTGACTTGGGCAAAACGAATTGTCGTGATCGATAGTGGCAGCACAGATGAAACGCTTGAAATTCTCAGCACTTATCCACAGGTCGAGGTTTTTACACGATCGTTTGATACTCATGCCAATCAATGGAACTACGGCTTAGATAAAACTGACTCGGAATGGGTGCTTTCACTAGATGCCGATTATGCTCTGTCAGATGAGTTGATTGATGAAATTCGATCGCTCTGTTCAGAGACATCGATCGATGGATTTTTCATCCGGTTTAAGTACTGTGTCTTTGGCAAGCCGCTACGTGGGACACTTTTACCACCGCGACAAGCGCTATTTCGACGAGAGAAAGCGACATATATCGATGATGGGCATACTCAATTGCTCGAAGTCAAGGGAGCCTCAAGCTTTCTAAATGCCCCGATCTATCACGACGACCGGAAGCCTTTGAGTCGCTGGCTCTGGGCACAGGATCGCTACATGGGTTTAGAAGTCAAGAAGCTTTTAGCAACGCCAGAACAAAAGTTGGGCCTGGCTGATCGTATTCGGAGAACGAAAATTCTCGCTCCCTTTGTAATTTTGATATACTGCCTGATTCTCAAAGGCGGAATTTTGGATGGTTGGGCTGGTTGGTACTATACCTTTCAGCGCGTTTTGGCTGAAATTTTATTGTCCATTCATCTGATTCAAGCAGAGAACGGTTCCAAAAACGAATAAACCAGGTACACTAATGCCAGGGGTTCTACCAGTGTTTATTGCTTGCCGTGTTTCTTCGTACTCGACTACTTTGGCGAATTGTTTCCGGTGTCGTTTTGCTCAGCCTGGGTTATATTCCAACTCGGCTGGCGATCGCACGGCAGCAATCCCCAAATCCCGAAATGATTTTAATTTTGGGAGGCAGCCAGGATCGAGAAGAATACACGGTGAAGCTAGCGCAGCAGTATCCATTGCTGAAGATTTGGGTCTCTACAGGTTCTCCCAACGCAGTTCGCATCTTCCAATCGGCAGGCATTTCGACCTCTCGCCTCTATTTTGATCAAAGGGCGACGGATACAGTCACCAACTTTACAACGGTTGTCTCGGATTTAAAGCGGCGCGGTGTTCAGCATGTTTACATTGTGACTTCTGACTACCACATGCCACGCGCAGAAGCGATCGCGACCGTTGTATTAGGAAGCCAAGGGATCACTTTCACGGCAATCAAAGTTTCTGGAGAGCATCGCCAAGAATCAAAATTGCGAGTTTTGCGAGATGTCGGACGATCTGCTGTGTGGCTGATGACAGGAAGAACAGGGGCAAGTCTACGATCTCGATCGTGATTCAAATAGACCTACTCAGATTTGTGTTGATTAAGGGTGAAAAACAACTACCTTGCTTTTCCTTCTTTCACCTGGAGATTGATTATGGTACTGAGCAGTCCAGTGCTGACCACTGCTTGTCCTGTTTGCAACACGACCTGCACTGATCGACCTCTCTATCACTACACTGCAACCGATGCAGCCACTTATTTTTGCCCACCTACTCGTAACCTTGATCGCCACCAGCGCTTAGAAGCAACGATTCGCAAACTCTGGCAAGGAAATGATTGCCACATCTTACGTTGTCAGAATTGTGGCTTTGGGTTCGGATACCCATTTGTAGGCGGAGATGAAGAATTCTATAGCATTCTACACGAACAGCATGGATATCCTGGTTGGCGATGGGACTATGACATTGCACTTCAAAAAGCAGTTCAGATCAAGGGTAAAGGTCGAATTCTGGATATTGGAGCAGGAACGGGACAGTTTCTCAACTCCCTCGGATCTGAGTGGGATTGCTATGCGATCGAAGGCAGTGAAACAACTCGACAGAAACTGAAACAATCCGGTATTCAAGTGTTTCCGGAACTTGCAACCGCTGTACAGACCAAGGCAAAGACCTTCTCAATTATTACACTATTTCAAGTTCTAGAACATATTGCGGACTTTCAACAAATTCTCTCACAATGCCATGAACTTCTTGAACCAGGAGGAATCATCGTAGTTACGGTTCCAAACTTCGAGACCCTTGTGATCCAAGAAGCAGTGACAGGTTGCCCAGATATGCCGCCAAATCATATTAACAAGTGGACAGAAAAGAGCCTGACTCATGCACTTCAAGATAGCGGATTCACACCAGAACCTGCTTTATTTGAGCCTCGATCGTGGAAACGAGTTCCATACATGATGCAACTCAAAGTTATGTCAGATGCAACGCGTTCTCGATCTCTCTCAGCACAAATTTATCGAGTTCAAAATGCCAAGATTCGCAGAGTACTGCTTTCTTTATTGGGAATCTCTGCACTGGTGCAAATGTCCCCTCACTTTGGCAAGCTAAATCGCGGTGCTGTTTTGTGTGTTGTTGCCACGGCACTATAAAACTGAGCCATTAAGCAAAGAATAGTACTTTTCACGAGAAGACAATGATGAAAAATCTTCAGCGCAAACTCTTTCCCATGAAACTTAGACGAATTGTGAGAACACTTGTAGGTAAAGATTTTTTGCCAAGCTCGATCGGGCTTACCCAAAAGAGCGAGTTGGGTCAGAGTATGGTGGCTGGGATGTTGCTGTCGATCATATTTCTCCCAATTCAGTTATTTACTCGGTGGGTGTAGGGCAAGACATTTCGTTCGATTTAGAAATGATGAAGCGTTTTGGGGTAACGGTTCACGCTTTCGATCCTACACCCAAATCAATTGACTGGGTACGTCAACAGAATTTGTCTCAACCATTCATCATGCACGAATATGGTTTAGCAGATTTTGATGGCACAGTTGCATTCAATCCACCCGAAAACTCACAGCATGTCTCACATACTCTACTGTCTCGACCTTCTACCCAAACCAGTGCAATTACAGTGTCTGTCAAATGTCTAGAAACAATTATGCGAGAACTTGGGCACGATCGCATAGATGTATTAAAAATGGATATTGAAGGTGCAGAATATCAAGTTATTGAAAGCCTGGCAAAATCTAAAATTCGACCCGAACAAGTCTTGATTGAATTTCATCACCGCTTCCCAAATGTTGGTTGTCTCAAGACAAAAGAGGCAATTTTAACATTGCAAAGCATCGGCTATTCATTATTTTCGGTATCTAGAACAGGTGAAGAATTTAGCTTTATTCTGGATGCCGTAGCCCGCTAAGCCAGCCTAACTTTTCAAAAACAGGATAATCTTTCAAATGCCCGATCTCTGGAATCGTAGACAGTTTCTGACCCTTCTGGGAGGAAGCGCCCTTTTGCCAAGTGCTTGTCAAAAAGCTGAATCCCGTCCCGTCAAACAAGCCAAATCTTTTAGGGTTTTTGATGCTCTAATCTATAGCCAAAAGCCTAACATCGGACTCACCCCAATACAAGTAAACGGAAGCGGATTTTGGAAAGGGCAAAATCGATCGCAGCCCGATCGGGAAGCGTGTCGGCAGATAGCCCGCACTGCTGCGACAAAGTTCTCACATTTTGTGATAGATATCGAACATTGGAAAATAGATATCAACCAAGATTCAAAAGCTGAAGTTCAAGAAAGTGTTGATAAACTTGTGCGAGTTATCCGGTGGATGCGTGAGGCTGCACCCTCTCTCAAACTTGGAATTTATAGCATTCCACCCATTCGCAACTACTGGACACCCGTGAGAAATTTACCAGGAGGGCGCTCAAGCTGGAGAACAGCAAACCGATTCCTTAAGCCGATCGCTGACGCTTCTGATTTCCTTACTCCGTCACTCTATACGTTTTACGAAGATATTCCCGGATGGGTAACCTACGCAAGTGCGAACATTGAAGAAGCACAGCAATTTGGCAAGCCCGTCTATCCGTTTCTTTGGTGTCGATACCACAGCAGCAATCGTCTGCGAAAGAATCAATTTATTGAAGGAGACTATTGGCGAACTCAGCTTAAAACCCTGCGCGATCGTGGTGCAGACGGTGTCGTACTATGGGATTGGGCTGGGCATGACAAGCCGAGAACTAATATCTTAGATACTCAACAAGCCTGGTGGAAGGAAACTATCAAATTTAAGGCTGCCCTCTGATACATCTTGTTCACCTACATGTTGTTCATCAAGAACACAGGCTACCCTTTGCAGAAGCAGCTTGAGTTACCCAAGTGGCGTGCCTGAGCATTGTGACTACCTGATCAAAGTAAGGGGGAGATGCTGGTTGACTGACAAATCTTCCCCCATCTTCCAACCCCCTCTCCCACAAAGGTTAGAAGGGAGCCGGAACAAACCTCGATAGGCTACGAGGGCAGATTCAGCAACTCGACGAGCAAATCGAAGCCCAAATCAATCAATCAATTAATCAGTGTCAGAGTTAGTAAGCAAAACACACTCGGCGCAAGAGTCTTAGAAGAAACGAATTGCTAGCTTAAGACGATCGCTGTGTCGAAAAAATTTTCCAACCTGGTAGGTCTAGCGCCACACACACCAACGTAGGCAAAGCGACTCAATCGTCGTGATTGTGAAGAATAGGTAAATTTAAGACTCAACGGGATGAATCATCCTGAGCATCAGGTTGCAGAACGAAATAACTAGTGAAGCATCATTCAGTGATGTGTTCTTTAGCAACCTAGCTTTGATAAAAGCCCTCGAATTTGAATTTTTGCTCACTTTAAATATCTTGAATATTTAATTGATCAAACTGAATCATTCTGTTGTGCTTTTAATTAGATTGGACTGTGACTTCTCAATTTCAGTATCTTCATTTTCCTGACTTTATTTGAAAATAATCAGGGCTTTTTTATGGGTATTCTTCACCTGAGTTCATGATGAAAGTTTCTATTATTACGGTTGTCTACAACGGACAAAGAACAATTAAAGATACGATTAAGTCTGTGCTTTCGCAGGATTATCCTGACATCGAACATATTATTATCGATGGAGCCTCTACCGATCGCACTGTAGAAATTATTCAATCCTACGGCGATCAAATTGCTAAGTTCATTTCAGAACCCGATCGTGGCATTTATGATGCTATGAACAAAGGCATCAGCCTCGCGACAGGAGAGATTATTGGCATTCTCAATTCTGATGACTTCTATGCAGATCGAGACATCATTTCTACCGTCGTCAAACAGTTTCAACGCACACAAACAGATTCGGTTTTTGGTGATTTAGTTTTTGTCAAATCTGATGACTTAAACAAAGTAAGTCGATACTACAGTTCGGCAAAATTTCATCCCAAGCAATTTGCTGATGGATGGATGCCCGCTCACCCAACTTTCTTTGTAAGACGCTGGGCCTATGAGCGATATGGACTGTTCAAAATCGATTACAAAATTGCCTCAGACTATGAACTGCTAACTCGATTTCTAGCGAAATACAAGCTTACCTACAGCTATATTCCCAAGGTTATGGTCAAAATGCGAATGGGAGGAGTTAGCACGACGAGCTTGAAAAGTAACTGGATTCTCAATCGAGAAATTGTGCGAGGGTGCGCTGAAAACGAGATTTCTACCAATATGATTCGGGTGCTGTCCAAATATTTCACGAAGGTTTTTCAACTTGTTCAACGACCCGTATGAAAATTTTGGTGACAGGCGCGACTGGCTTTGTCGGCTCGGCATTGGTGAGATCGTCTCCTCCTAATACAGAAATCTATGGTGTGGTGCGATCGTCCGATCACAATCTACCGGAGGGTGTCACGCCAGTATTGGTCAATTCATTACTCGATCTGACCGCTCGTGCCGATGTCTTATCGGAAATGGATTGCATCGTCCATTTGGCAGCGCGAGTGCATGTCATGCATGACACAGTGAGTGACCCATTGGCGGCATTTCGAGCGGTCAATACCGAGGCGACAAAGGAATTGGCGATCGCAGCGGCTCGATCGGGGGTGCGGCGATTTGTTTATCTCAGTTCGATCAAAGTTAATGGCGAGGGGCAGCCTGATGATGCGTTGGCGAGTGCCACGCCCTACTCAGAATTGAGTAAGCCAACCCCGCACGACCCCTACGGAATCAGCAAATGGGAGGCAGAATGTTTGCTCCATCAAGTTGCGATCGAAACTGGATTGGAGGTCGCAATTTTGCGACCACCGCTGGTGTATGGGGCGGGGGTGAAGGCAAACTTTCGGCAACTGATGAAGTTGGTGAAATTGGGTGTTCCATTGCCCTTTGGTCGGGTAAAAAATGCTCGTAGTTTGGTGTATGTCGGCAACCTGGTGGATGCAATTTTTACCTGTGCATTGCATCCGGCTGCGGTTGGGCAAACCTTTCTAGTGAGTGATGGTGTAGAAGTGTCTACGCCTGATTTGATTCAGCATCTAGCAACTGCGTTGGGGTGTCCTGCCCGCTTGCTGCCTGTGCCGCCGGAAGTCTTGAAGCTTTTGGGGCAAATGACTGGGAAATCTGCGGCGATCGATCGTCTGCTTGGTTCCTTGGCGATAGACAGTCGTAAGCTTGGCCAAACGCTGAACTGGCAGCCACCCTTTAGCCTACAACAAGGCTTGAAGGTTACGGCTGACGAGTATCTGCAATCGGTTTCTCACCTATAGCAAACTTGCTTGTACGGCTCATGACTGATATTTTTTCTAGCTTTTTGATTGCGAGTGGCGCGTTGAGTTTTCTATTCGTCGCCTTGATTCGGAACTATCTCAGTGCTTACTTATTGGATATTCCCAACGATCGTAGTTCCCATACAAAACCCACTCCTCGCGGCGGCGGCTTAGGATTTGTGATTGCATTCGCGTTGACTAGTATAGTCCTACCGTTTCTGACAAATTCTGAGAATTCTATTTTGCAACCCAGTGATGCATTACAAATCTGGTCAGTGTTGTTGCCTTTGGCGATCATTGGGGTAGTGGATGATCGTCACGATGTTCCCGCAGCATTGCGGTACGTCGTACAACTGACCACCGCTGGCATTGCAGTATTTTTCTTTGGAGCGTTTCCTCAACCGTGGTTATCTCCATTTGGCATTGCTGGAGCCGCGATCGCAGTCGTATTAACTGTGATTGGCATGACAGCATTGATCAACTTCTATAACTTTATGGATGGGCTAGATGGCTTAGTTGCCGGAGTTACGGCAGTTCAGCTTGGGTTTCTGGCGATCGAACTCAATCAGCCAATTCTCTTACTTTTGCTCGTGGCTCTGCTCGGATTTCTCTGGTGGAATTGGGCCCCTGCCAAAATTTTTATGGGCGATGTCGGTAGCACGGTGTTGGGGGCGACGGTGGCGATCGGGCTATTACACCCTGCTGAGAGTGCGCTGCAATCCTGGTCAATGTTGGCTATTACATTACCGTTGATTGCTGATGCGATCTACACGCTCATTCGACGCTTAAAGCGACACGAGAATATCTTTAAACCTCATCGAACTCATCTCTATCAACGGTTACAGCAAGCAGGCTGGAGTCATGCTCATGTCGCTTCAAGCTATATTTTTATGACGCTAGTTATTGCAGGAAACTTGCACTTCTTTCATGAAGCTGGGGCACTGATGAGCCTGGTGAGCGTGGTGAGTGCGATCGGGCTTGCCGAGATTTATCTGAGTTTCCGCAGAAAGGAAAGAGCGATCGTGCCGCAATGAGGAATGAAGCGCACAAATCAAGTGCTAGCTGAAGATGAATACAGGAAGGGACACGGCACGACTGTGTCCTTTCTCGTGGGGACATGATTGATCTGCAAGTCTCTAACCTTTTTGGTGATGTGATCTAAGAATTATGATTGTTCATGCCGTAGAGATTTCAGGCGTTGCTGAATTGCGGTATGAAATCATAAGGAATGTGGATTTATGAATGCCGAGATTTTC
>JAAUOZ010000205.1 GCA_012034655.1 Leptolyngbyaceae cyanobacterium CSU_1_3
CAAAACCACTTTGCTGAATCACATTTTGAACAATCGCCGTGATTTAAAGGTTGCGGTGCTTGTAAACGAATTTGGCGATATTAACATCGATAGCCAATTACTCGTGTCGATGGATGAAGATATGGTAGAGCTGAGCAATGGCTGCATTTGTTGCACCATTAATGATGGACTGGTGGATGCCGTATATCGAGTGCTGGAACGAGAAGATCGGGTCGATTATATGGTGATTGAAACCACTGGCGTTGCTGACCCATTACCGATCATATTGACATTTTTAGGAACTGAACTGCGCGACTTCACTCGCTTGGACTCAATTATCACCCTTGTTGACGCCGAAACCTTTACGCCAGAGCATTTCGAGAGTGAAGCAGCGCTTAAGCAAATTACCTGTGCCGATGTCACAATACTGAACAAAACCGATTTGGCATCACCTCAGAAAGTGAAGGAATTAGAGGCATACATTGGCACAGTGAAAGTTGGAGCCAGAATTTTGCATAGTCAACACGGTAAGGTGTCGCTGCCGCTAATTTTAGATGTGGGGTATAACAACCCGGAAGCCTATGCTGATTTAGTTCAGGAAGAAATTGAGCAATCTCAGCAGGATCATACTCATGACGCATCTCGGAGTGAGTATGATCACCATGACCACAAGGAGCATAGCCATCATGCTCATGAGCATCATCATCACCATTCCGATCACCTGGACAATGATGGATTTGTATCAATTTCTTTTGAGAGCGATCGCCCCTTTGACGTGAGAAAATTTGAAACATTCTTGCAAGATCAGCTACCCCAGGAAATCTTCCGGGGCAAAGGAATTCTCTGGTTCACTGAAAGCGATTTACGCAACGTCTTCCAACTCAGCGGCCCCCGCTTTGACCTGCAAGCGGAAGAATGGCGCACCTCACCCAAGAACCAGCTTGTCTTCATTGGGCGCAACCTGAATGCTGACACACTACGGCAGCAGTTAACCAATTGCCTTGCTTAATACTGAGCTTTTCAGGAGTGCAGACATCTGCTGGAGCAGGAGTGCTGCGTGTAATGCCCTTAAGTTCTATGACTGATTATACCTAACCTACATTCACCCATGACTTTATCCCTTTCACCCGACGATATCCGTCAGCAGATCATCAGTACTGAAGCTCAATCCCCCGTTTCTGAAGCGGAAATGAAGCAAGCCGTCCGCACATTGCTGCTCGGCATGGGTGAAGACCCCGATCGCGAAGGACTACGCGACACCCCCAAACGAGTCGTCAAAGCGCTCAAATTCCTGACCTCTGGCTATCAGCAATCCCTGGATGAGTTGCTCAACGGAGCTGTATTTCACGAAGATGCCAGTGAAATGGTGTTAGTGCGCGATATTGATCTGTTCAGCTCCTGCGAACATCACATTTTGCCAATTCTGGGACGTGCTCACGTCGCCTATATTCCCAACGGCAAAGTCATTGGCTTATCCAAAATTGCTCGAATTTGTGAAATGTATGCCCGTCGCCTGCAAGTCCAAGAACGCTTGACCCAACAGATTGCTGATGCCCTGCAAGGCTTGCTCAAACCACAAGGCGTTGGGGTTGTGATTGAGGCAACCCATATGTGCATGGTCATGCGCGGTGTACAAAAGCCTGGTTCCTGGACAGTCACCAGTTCGATGCAAGGAGTGTTTGCTGATGATGCCAGAACCCGTCAGGAATTTATGGATTTAATTCGCCATAGCCCGTCGTTTCATTAGGCAGCAAATAGGGGAGTGGAGTAATTCTACTTCCCGCTCTCTACCCACTACTCACGTCAATTCATGCCCGACCCCACACGTACTGACACCAAACTACCTGTAACCATTATCACAGGCTTTTTAGGCAGCGGCAAAACAACACTGTTAAACTACATCCTGCAAAATCTTGAGCATTACAAAGTTGCAGTTTTAGTTAACGAATTTGGTGACATCAATATTGATAGTCAGTTTTTGATCGCAGTCGAAGAAGACATAATTGAATTGACAAATGGCTGTATCTGCTGCACTATCAATGACAACCTGGCAGATGCCGCCTATCGAGTATTAGAGCGTCGAGACCGAATTGAGTATTTAATTGTTGAAACAACCGGAGTTGCAGATCCCCTGCCGATCGCCCTTACATTCTTAGGAACTGATTTACGAGAGCATACTCAACTCGATGCAATTCTCACAGTTGTCGATGTGTCTACCTTTACTCCAGCACACTATTTTAGTGATGCTGCCATGAGTCAGATTACCTATAGTGACATTATTTTATTTAATAAAATTGATTTACTGCCTGAAGCTGAAGTGGATGAGCTGGAAGGGCATATTGGTTCGATTAAAGCAGGGGCCAGGATTTTGCGCTCCCAATATGGAAAGGTTTCACTCTCACTGATTCTGGATGTGAATCTTGCGGAATCAGGTTCTTCGGAAAAAACACTTACAGCACCTGCACCTAGTTCCACACACCTCAACAGCGATGGATATATGGCGGTTTCATTTCAGAGCGATCGCCCCTTATCCGTTAAAAAGTTTCAACAGTTTTTGGATTATCACCTTCCTGATAATGTATTCCGGGCAAAAGGGGTTCTCTACTTCGATGAAAGTCCTAAACGGCATTTATTCCAACTCAGCGGTAAACGGTTTACGATCGACGATAGCGAGTGGAAAGGTTCTCCTAAAAATCAGATGGTGTTGATTGGACGCAAACTAGATTCACTCTTCCTCATCCAAGCACTGAATAATTGTTTGACTCGGTAAGAACGATGAATCAAGACCTTCTTTGGCTAGAGCAACTTAAATTTAACGACATGGGTTTGATTCCGGCGATTGCCCAAGACTATCAAGATAATACTGTTTTGATGGTGGCATGGATGAACCACGAATCAATCCGGCAAACGCTAGAAACAGGAGAAGCCCATTATTGGAGTCGCTCTCGTACTGAACTTTGGCACAAGGGTGCAACCTCTGGACATATTCAGAAAGTCAAAGCACTGTACTACGACTGTGATGCAGATACCCTTTTGCTGAAGATTGAACAGGTTGGTGATGTTGCCTGTCATACTGGAGCTAGGAGTTGCTTCTTTAATCGAGTCGCGTTGAAACCATAATTCCATCGTGCTATCTCTGTTTTGCGTGTTGAACTATTAACTCGTTGCCGCGTTGCCGTGTTTTAGGATTAATGCTAAACAGACGCACATATTGATGTGGATAGTGCTGTAAAAGTTGTGCTACTGTGGCGATCGCCTCCTCTTCCTGCATCGTTTTAATCACGCCACAATCTGACCAAGAATTTGCCCGAAATCGCCGCGTATCAGCTTGTTCCACTCCAATATAAAATTTCTGGCTTAACACCTCTTGAATCCAGGCGATCGCTTGAGCATCTAGAGGTGAGGATGGGCGATGTCCATTGCTAGAAGCAGGCTGAACGGTTGGGTGTCCGTTAGGTTCATTGCGAATGGTAGCAATACAAACATCGTCTTCGGCACACAAATAGCCCTGACGTAGCTTTTGATTGATGCTAACCACATGACGGGCAAACGTTGAATCGGCTTCCTGCACATTGGGTAAGCGATCGGCTTGCTGCTGATGGATAATCACTGAACCAGAGGCAATGTATTTCCCTGCGGGAACTTCCACATTCTCAATCAAGGCATGGGACATGACAATACAGCCATCGCCCACACGGGCATTAAACACAGTCGAGCGAAAGCCAATAAAGCAACCTTTGCCCACGTAGGCAGGCCCGTGAATCAGCGCCATGTGAGTAATCGAGGCATTGTCGCTGATCCACACGGAGTAAGGTTCACCATCGTCTCCTGTGACGCGCCCCTGCTCCAATCCGTGGATCACCACGCCATCTTGAATGTTCACGTTTGCCCCAATGTAGAACGGCATTCCCTCATCGGCTCGAATCGAAACCCCTGGCGCGATATGCACCTGTGCGCCTATCCGCACATCGCCAATTACGTTTGTCAGCGGATGGATATAAACACTGGGAGCGATCGCGGGTTCGATGAGTTGCTGTGTCCAGGGAGTCGGAGGTGTGGGAATATTGTGGATGTCCATGCTAAAATGATAATCGTTCTCATTTTTAATTATACCTGAACGCGCTGTCTCCACCCTGCTAACTCAAACTTGCTATGAGCCTCACCGTCTATAACACCCTAACTCGCTGCAAAGAACTATTCAGAACCCTCGAACCGGGTAAAGTCACAATGTATTGCTGCGGTGTGACGGTGTATGACGATTGCCATCTGGGTCATGCCCGCTCTTACATTGGGTGGGATGTGGTGCGGCGATATTTTGCAGTGGCGCGGCTATCAGGTGCGCTACGTGCAAAACTTCACGGATATTGATGACAAGATTTTGAATCGAGCAAGGGCAGAAGGCTGTTCGATGCAAGCCATTAGCGATCGCTACATTACTGCCTATTTCCGAGATATTCGACGGCTCAACATCCTGGATGCCGATGAGTATCCCCGTGTGACAGAGCATATTCCAGAAATTCATCAGCTAATCCAGGCACTTATAGATAAAGGCTACGCCTATGCTGTAGGTGGCGATGTTTACTACAACGTGCGGCAGTTTGCAGACTATGGCAAGCTCTCTGGACGGCAGCTAGAGCAGATGCAAGCGGGTGCAGGTGGGCGAGTTGATCCCGACGATCCAGAGCGGAAAAAACGTGATCCGGCTGACTTTGCCCTGTGGAAAGCCGCAAAACCGGATGAACCTGCCTGGGAGTCTCCCTGGGGCAACGGACGACCGGGCTGGCATATTGAATGTTCGGCGATGATCCGATCACGGCTGGGAGAAACGATCGATATTCACGGGGGCGGCGGCGATTTGGTGTTTCCGCACCACGAAAATGAAATTGCTCAATCGGAAGTGCTGACGGGTCAGCCATTGGCAAACTATTGGCTGCACAATGGCATGGTAACGGTGAATGGCGAGAAGATGTCCAAATCCCTGGGCAACTTCACCACCATTCAAGATTTGCTGGACGGCAATTGGTCAGAGTATCCACAGCCTGTTGATCCGATGGTGATTCGGCTATTCGTGCTGCAAGCCCATTACCGAAAGCCATTGGATTTCACGAAGGCGGCGATCGCGGCGGCTGAGAATGGTTGGCAAACCCTCAAAGATTCGCTGGCATTGAATTTACAGCCATTGAATTTATCACCTCAGATGCCCATCCCCAATGAACTCAATGCGGTATCAGTCAAATGTTTCCAAGCTGCAATGGATGATGACTTTAACACAGCGGCTGGATTGGCAGTGCTGTTTGAACTCGCCAAGTCACTGAAGCGCGAGTTTAATTTACGCTGCTATCAAGGAGCGCCAGAGCGGACGGATATGCAGTTACAACAGCGATCGCAAACCCTAATTCACCTAGCACAGATTTTGGGCTTAGAGATTCAGGCAGAATCCATCCCTGAGTCAGAAATCGATGTCGGTTGGATTGAATCACTGCTACAACAACGACAACAGGCACGTCAAGAAAAACGCTATGCCGAGAGCGATCGCATCCGCAACGAACTGCAAGCCGCTGGCGTTACTTTAATGGATCAGCCGGATGGACAAACCTGTTGGCACCGATCTTGAAGAGGCAACAAGCATGACCTTAGAGTCCATCCTGGAGTTAAGTGCTAAAGAAACGTTGTCCGACTATGTGACGATGATCGCCTGGTCACCGATTGGCGATACCTTAGCGGCTGCCTCTGGATCAGGAGAAGTACGCTTGTTAAAAAATTTTGTGAGTCTGTCGTTATGTCAACCTACAGGTCAATCTATTGATGCCTTAGCCTTTTCATTCAATGGCAAGTGGTTAGCGGCGGGTGGGCAGGATGGCATTATTACGCTGTGGCAGATGAATGAAGATGTGCCCAAAATTGTGGATACATTGGAATGTGGCTCCTGGGTTGATCGCCTGGTCTGGCATCCCACCTGCAATCATCTGGCGTTCAATTGCGGAAAAACAGTACAGATCTGGGATGCAGATCTAGATGAAGCTGTGACCAATCTGACGGGAATTGCGAGCCCGCAAGATATTCGCTGGTCTCCTGATGGCAAGCATTTGGCGATCGCCATCAAAGCAACGTCCACTTCTGGAGTAATCAAGACTGGAGCGTACCTCGCTACCAGTGGGAGTTGACCGCACCCGCCAGTGCGATCGCCTGGTCACCCGATGGTGCCCTGCTTGCTTGTGCGATTCATGACCACAGTATCGGAGTGCTGAACTGGTCAAAAGCACAACACCTCCAGCGTGAGCCAATCGACGAAAACGACATGCCAACTATCATGCGCGGATTTCCTGGAAAAATTCGCCAGTTAGCATGGGCAGATTTGCCGCCATCGGCTGACCTGCCGCCGATTCTAGCTGCTGCTACTTGTGAACTGGTCACAATGTGGATGCAATCCCCCGAAGGTTGGGATAGTTGGGTGTTAGATCTGCACAGTGACACGGTTCTGGATGTGGCGTTTCAACCTAAGACAGGATGGCTTGCCTCACTTTCCGAAGACGGCTGGATCATTCTTTGGCAAGCAGCCCTGAAATCGGCGCAAGTCCTGGAAGGAGCGGAAGCAGGGTTTTCCTGTCTGGCATGGCACCCGACGGGACTACATTTAGCCGCTGGCGGACAACAAGGCGAATTGTTGGTCTGGTCTACTGGTGCCGATAGATGAGTCATCGAGGGCATTTGATATGGCTCAAATTCTTGGGGACTATTCGATCTTCGGTTCAGAAATTCACTGCTTTCAGTGTCACCGAACAATTCCAGCTTTGTTCCTAACAGATACCTATATTTGTCCTCAGCATGGTGCATTTGAAGCAAATCCACATACACATGAGTTAATTCACATTCAATCGGGGCGAAGTTGGCTGCAATGGGAAAATCAATGGCATCGACAGCATCTTCATCCCGATGGCTTGCAATTTGAAATTGCGGAAGCCCTCGATCGCCTTTACCGAAAAGGCTACCGGGCAACACAGATAATCATTGCTCACCGCCACCAAGAACTTCTTGCTCCCAGCTTAACGAAACATTCAGACTGGTTTCAGCTTTTCTATTTTGTTAAATACCAGCTTTATGGAGTGCCTTTGGCGTTCAGTCCAGATTCTTTAGCAGAAACTCGTTGGCAGATCATCAATTTTGAGTTTGAAACTGAACCGGGTGAACCCAAGAACTATACCTATCCGTTTTTACGGGCGTGGCGATAGTTAGAAATCATGATATTGACCTTCTGCTGAGTCCCTCGGAAAGCAACCTTAAAATGTCTAGTAGGAGATTAAGACGATGACAACCATTCAGAGCTATGCAACAAACTACATTGAAAACGCCAAAGTGACTTTGGTTACTTCATCACAAGTAATTGAGGCAAAATCCGTAGAATACTGTATTGCCATTGGGTATGTCAAAGTAATTACTCAAGATGACCGGACGTTGATTACCCACATTGGTAATGTAGTGATGGAAGTGACCTGATGTGATAAACGCATCATCCTTTGAGTTTAAGACAGTTCATCTTGATGGGAGAGGGCAAACCCATCAATCCTCTTGCCATATTGGCATCTGCTTCACGGAAGAACTGGCACTGGGAGTCAATCTAGAATTGATTTGGATTCCAGGCGGATCGTTTTTAATGGGGGCTGCTCCTAATGAAATGGGGCATTCCCCAGATGAAACACCTCAACATCCGGTGACAGTTAATGGTTTCTGGATGGGTAAGTTTTTGGTGACGCAGGCTCAGTGGAGAGAGATCGCTAATCTTCCTTTAATTTATTATGAACTGCAGCCGGATCCCGCTTACTACCAGGGGTCTGATCGCCCAGTTGAGCAAGTCTCCTGGTTTGAAGCGATCGAGTTTTGTGAAAGACTGGCAGTCAGAACAGGTCGTTCTTATCGCTTGCCCAGTGAAGCAGAATGGGAATATGCCTGTCGTGCTGGAAGCTCTACCCCATTTCATTTTGGAGATGTTCTTGATCGATCGGTGGCGAATTATAACAGTCAAGCTAGAGGCAGTAAAATTCAAAAATTTGGGAAGCAGACAACCCCCGTCGGCAGCTTTGAAATCGCCAATGCGTTTGGTTTATACGATATGCATGGCAATGTTTACGAATGGTGTGCAGATCATTGGCATGTTAACTATTATGGCGCTCCAACCAATGACACAGCCTGGATTTGGGATGGAAATTCAACTCGACGAGTCATTCGTGGCGGTTCCTGGAATGATGTTGCAGCAAATTGCCGATCAGCGTTTCGTGCTCCGGATGATGCAGAGGATGGGCATGATGACTTGGGATTTCGAGTTGTTTGTCAGGACGTAGACAATCCTGGAGCAGAAGTTGTTCTTCCTATATAATGAGAATGATTATCGTTTTATAGTTTGCCCCTAAACCCTATGGAAAAACCGGAAGCATATGATGTGATTGTTGTGGGCGGGGGTGCGGCAGGTATCGGGGTCGGAGTGGTACTGAAAGATTTGGGATTGGAAAACTTTGCCATCCTGGAACGGCATCAAGTTGGGGAATCCTTTCGGCGCTGGCCCCAGGAGATGCATTTTATTACCCCATCGTTCCCCAGTCATGGCTTTGGGCATCTTGACTTAAATGCGATCGCCCGTAAAACCTCCCCAGCTATCAGCTTTCGGCGAGAGCACTTAACGGGTAAGCAATATGCCCAGTATCTGGAAACCGTTGCCGAGTACTTCAAACTGCCTGTCTACACCGATGTGGAAGTCCAGAAAGTTGAATCCTTACCTCAATGTCGGGGTTTTTTGGTACATGTCCCCGATGGCATTCTCAAAACCCAGTTTTTGATCTGGGCAACCGGAGAATTTCAGTCTCCCAACCTGAACCCCTTCCCAGGTGCGAGTCTGTGTCTTCATAACTCTCAAGTGCGCTCTTGGACAGAACTGCATGGCAATGAATTTGTCATCATTGGTGGGTATGAAAGTGGGATGGATGCGGCTGCAAATCTGATCGCGTTAGGAAAACAGGTCAAAGTATTAGACCGCACGGGAATCTGGGCAAACCCCGATACTGACCCCAGCGTTTCCCTGTCTCCTTACACGCTGCAACGGATTGAGTTGTGCTACTCAACGGGTCGGCTAGAACTGATCGGCAACGCGGCAATTGAAGAAGTGAAAACTGTTCCTGATGGCTATGCGGTTTACAGTGAATACAACAAATGGGTATCACCCACCCAGCCCATTCTCTGTACAGGATTTGAGGTCAGCTTAAAGCAAATCGCCCACTTCTTCAACTGGTCTGAGGGCTATGCCAGCTTAACGGATGAAGATGAATCTACCCTCACCCCCGGACTATTTGTAGTCGGACCTTCGGTGCGTCATGGCAATATCATTTTCTGCTTTATCTACAAGTTTCGGCAACGCTTTGCCGTAGTTGCGAATGCGATCGCCCGTCGTCTCGATCTTGACCCCACCCCCTTAGACAACTATCGCCAAGAAGGACTGTTTCTGGATGACCTTTCCTGCTGTGACAACGACTGCCTCTGTTGACACGATTTTGAATTTGCGATTAAGCCCTACACCCCCAATCTCCCTAATCCCATGCCTCTACTCACCCCTCTTGTCCAGCACTCTACCATTGTCATTGGCAAAGAAAACACGGGCAAATCTCAACTGATTGCCGCACTGACCGGATGCTCTCCCTACAGCACTAACTTTCGTGGCTCCACCATTGCCTGTGAAACATACGCAGGGGATGGAGCTACTTTTGTGGACACTCCCGGCATTTTGTACCGTTCTGATACAGCTACGACACGAGTAGCATTGGAGCAATTACAGTCCCACGACACCGTATTGCTGGTGGTAAAAGCAACGCACGTTGATGAAGATCTGGCGGATTTATTGCCGTTGGTAGCGGGTAAACGGGGAATTGTCGTGATCACGTTTTGGGATAATGGTGTTGCCTTCAGAGCTGATCCAGCAGAT
>JAAUOZ010000022.1 GCA_012034655.1 Leptolyngbyaceae cyanobacterium CSU_1_3
ACTGATTTTGTTGATGATTCGATCGAGGTTGATTTTTGCAGGTTTTTTTGCTGATCAAAAATACAGTTAACCCGACTAGAATTGAGCCTAAACAAAGCGCGATCGGGTTAAGAATTTTTAGAATTCCTAAAATTAACTCAGTCACCGTAATTTGCATCAAAAATAAATATAAATAAAGCAGTGCACCCGATAGGGGCTGATGGCGAAAAACCCAGCTTGCTGTAAACCAGGCAGGCAGTGCCAGGGCAAGGCAGGAAATTAGAAATAAGAAAATTGTAACCATGATGGTGGGTGAGAAGTGAAACGATATCTCGTAGTCTGTAAAATGCTGTTTTAAGGCAAATTTAATTAGGAACTTTCTTGGGATGATTCTAAATATAGGCTCAGGGTGTTATCTAGTTTTTCAGCGATCGCAGCCACCCAAATTTCATCCTGCTTTGTATAACTGCGAGGAGCATTTGCACCCAAAATTAAAACACCTTCTGTACCGATCGGTTGACAAATGACACCCTGAGTATTTTCGGGCAAATAGTCAAACTCAATTCGTCCCGGATACACACTCAAAGCCACCAGATAAACGGGTTTATGTTTATCTAAAACACGCTGCAAAATTGCCCCCGGTTTTACTTCTGAAATGGGACTCAGCACCCCGCGCCGCAGCAAAACTTTGCCCGATGCAAAACAACGATCGACCGGGTAGCCGTATTCGTCAACAGCAAATGAGACGACCAAGCAAGCTCGGTTTTCACAGGGTCAGGCAAAGCGGGCGCAAGCTCAAACCCTTCCTCGCCAACCAGTTCTACGCTGTCTGGGGTTTTAGGCTGCACCTGCTGCCAGAGCAACCCTGTCAAAATCAGAACGGCGCTGATGATCACCCCCAACGCATCCGATCGCGCTTGCGAATTGGTCAAACTCGGTGTGAAAAAGCGGTTGGTGAGCAGTAAAATGCCTGCTATCACGCCTACAACGATCGGCATTTGCCGTAAAACTTCATTTCGATCGGGCTTTGCCATTTTGGGTTACTCGAAGCACTCATCTAGTCGTTTGCGGTGTCGGTATCGATCGTGTCTAAAGGAGATTTCTAGCCAACCAGTGACCCGCTATCTTTGGATTTGCTCAGTCAGCTTGCGCCCTGAGCAAAGTCGAAAAGCAAAGGTCGGAAGGTTATATCTTTTTTGGTTATATCTTTTTTAGAAATCGACAATATCTTGACTATCTTGACAGCAGACGCAGCTTACTAAAACATCCCTCATCTCTCGCGCAGCGTGGCGAACCCCTCATTCCCTATCCCTCACCTATCCCTCACCTATCTCTCACCTAGTATCTTGACAGGAGACGCGGCTTGCTGGAACTCTTTAGCTCTGGATTGGTTTCTCTCTGGCTCAAATGGGCCGGAATGCCCAATGCTTTCGATCCTTTGGCGGCTAATGCCTCTGACCCATCCCCAGAATTTCTGGCAAATCTGCTCACCCCTTCCACTGACCCTTCAGCAGAAAACATTCTCAAACAGTATCTCAAGCAGCTAGAAAATCAGGGTCTTAGCGAGTCAACCCAGGGCGTTTGGCTTCAGTCGGGGACGACGCTGCTCGCCAGCAATCAGGGCGCAAACCCCCTTCCTGCTGCTTCTCTGACCAAAATTGCTACCTCCCTAGCTGCCCTGCACACCTGGTCTGCCGATTATCAATTTGAAACCCTGATCACGATGACGGGCAGCATCCAGAATGGGGTGCTTCAGGGAGATTTATTGATTCAGGCAGGGGGCGATCCTAAGTTTGGGTTTGAGGAAGCGATCGCCCTGGGCAATGCTCTCAACAAAATTGGCGTGTCTCGCATTTCTGGCAATCTGCTTGTCAGCAGCAATTTTATGGTGCGCTTTAGCGAAGACCCCACTGAGTCTGGCAAGCTGCTCAAGCAGGTTCTCAACCCCAAAGACTGGGATGAGGATGCCAGATACGAATCTGCCCTGCTACCTCCAGAAACTCGGATACCCACTGTGACGATCGCAGGCAACGTTCGCCTGATTTCTAGCGCCCAGATCGAAATGACTCCGAAGCAAATTCTGCTGATGCGCCATCGTTCTCTACCGTTGATTGATCTGCTCAAATATATGAACGTTCATAGCAACAATGAGATGTCTCAAATGCTGGCCAACAATATGGGCGGTGTGGCGGCGACGATGCAAAAAGCAGTCAAGGTGGCAGAAATTTCGATCGAAGAATTGCAACTCGTTAATGGGTCAGGGCTGGGCGTAGACAATCGCATCTCTCCCCGTGCGGCTTGTGCCATGCTGGCGGCGATCGAGCGTTATCTGTATCCGCGCAATCTGACGATCGCCGATCTGTTTCCCGTCTCTGGCATTGATGGCATTGGCACAACCTTAGAGGATCGTCATATGCCGAGATCAGCCGTGGTCAAAACTGGAACGCTAAACCAGGTAAGTGCGCTGGCGGGGGTTTGCCAACCCGCGATCGCGGGTTAGTCTGGTTTGCAATTATTAACCAGGGGACTGAAATTGGCCATCTGCGAAACCAACAGGATAGGCTGCTACAAGTTTTACAGAAACACTGGGGAGGGGAGGCTGCGGGAGGGAGCGCGATCGCTCCTAGCCCCTGGATTGAGAAGCGACAATCTACCCTAGGCGCATCCACACGCAACGAAATCGTCTACGGTGGCTGAGTGGATACAATATGGATTCGATGAAATCCTTCGCGACGGTTACAACGCGGGGCAGCCCTCTCAATCTCCTAGGGCAAGGTTGTTTCATCTTCCATCCCCCATGCCTCCGATCGGCGATCGATGCTGAACCCAGGGCTGTGCCGATTCAATCTGTGCGGCTAAAGATAGGAGTGTGAATTCGCCTGCTGGACGGCCGACTAGCTGAATGCCGATCGGCAGTCCGTTGGCATCAAACCCTGCTGGCAGAGAGATTGCAGGTTGCCCACTGACGTTAAATGCGGGGCAGGGTGCAATCCAGTGGGCAATTTTTTCTAAGGTTTTTGCAGGGCTGAGGGCGGCCCATTCTCCGACGCGAATGGTGGGATGCATGTAAGTTGGCGTGAGCAGCACATCAAAAGCACTACTCAATTCGACAATTTTGCGGGCAAATTTTTGCAGCGTGTGCAGCGATCGAACATAGTGGCTGGCTGAGGTAAGTTTTGCCTTCCACCAGAGCCATCGGTTTATTTTGTCTAGAAAAAAAGGTGGGATGCCTACATCGGTCTGGGTGCGCCAGAGAATTGTGAAGGGTTCGATCAAATCGTCACAATTCAGGGTGATAGGTTCTATTTCATGCCCCAAGCCTGCGAGTAGCTGTGCAGTTTTGTGCGCGAACACCTGGCAGATAGGGTCGGCTGCTCCAATGGGAGAGATCTCCGTTACATAACCAATTCTCAGCGCGGCCGGAGTTTGCCCCGTTGCCGCTAGAAACGATGGCTCAGGATTGGGAAGCCAGTAGGGATCGCCCGCCACATACCCGGCGGTGGCATCCAAAAAAGCCGCCACATCAGACACCGTGCGCCCGATCGGCCCATTGACCGCATAGCCGCCCAAATAATCGCCCACTGGCGCATAGGAAATTCGCCCCCGCGACGGTTTTAGCCCGACCAACCCACAACAGGCCGCCGGCCCCCGAATCGAACCGCCGCCATCTGACCCCTGAGCGATCGCACACAGCCCTGCCGCCACTGCCGCTGCCGCTCCGCCACTTGACCCCCCAGGTGTATAGTCCAAATTCCAGGGATTGCGAGCCGCTGGAAAGCCAGGTGGCTCGGTGTAGGGAAACGACCCCAACTGAGAGGTGGCAGTTTTGCCGAGAATTACACAGCCAGCCTGTCGAAGCTTGGTCGTGACCAAATCATCCTGACTGGCAACCCGTGTGCGAAGAATTTTTACCCCATAGGAGCAAGGAACTTCCGCTACTGGGTTGAGATCTTTGATGGCGATCGGCACGCCAAAAAATGGCGGCAGATCAAGATTTTCTGCTAACTGCTCAGTTTTGGTTTGGGCATCTGCCAGTGCTCGATCGCCCATCACCGTGAAGTAGCTGCCCAGTTGAGGGTCAAGTTGTTGAATGCGATCGAGATACAGTTCGGTGAGTTCGATCGGAGAGATTTCTTTGCTGCGAATGAGCCGCGCCTGTTCTAGGGCCGAGGTGAATGCTAAATCCGTTGAATTCATGCACAAAAATCCCAGAGTGATGAATTGAAACCTGTCGCCGATCGTACTGTCTGTATGGGAAGTCGCTTCACTCGGCGGGCCACTTCTTAAGCAATGGAGACTCACGAATCACACTCAACTTCTTGCAGGATCGAGCTTAAATTGGGATCGATCGAGTCTCTTTTGGTCTGAAGACTTGATCATCTTTTAGGTAGAGAGCTTTATTTGACAACCATCAATTGGGTCATCCTGGTAAATTTTTAAGAACTACTGAACCTTTAAAATCAAGAATTATGCTTTATCTGAGAATCTTAAGGAAGAATAACGGGCGATCGCTGCGTAAAATTACGGTGCAGACTGATGCATGTGGCCCAACCCTTCAAAAACTCTCCCCAAAACTACCTGAATGATTACGCACGCATTTCTTTGCATACTGAGGCAAACTGTAAAGGCTTAACAGCGACGCTCGCACACACGGGACTGGACACAACGCTCCATGGAACTGATCGACCAGCCACACACTAAAGACGGCTTCGGAGAAAAATTTCTGCGCTGGATCAATCTCCGCTCTGGTGAAAGCGAACGAACGCTGCTGATGTTTGCGTTCTACACCACGACTTCGATCGGGCTTTTGTGGCTAGAAGCCAGCGCAGTTGGGTTGTTTCTAGAGCAGTATGGGGCAGATAGCCTGCCAATTATCTACATCGCCAGTTCGGGGATCAGCGTTGGGCTAGGGTTCCTTTATTCCTGGATGCAAAAATATTTGCCTTTGCGCTGGGTAATCGTGCTGATCGCACTGTTAATGGCGCTGCCTTTGCTGCTGTTTCAGCAGGGGTTGGGCTTTACGTCGGGGGTGGCGATCGGGGGCGTTGTGGTGCTCAAGACAACGGTGCTGTTGCTGCGGCTCTGGTTGGAGGCGATTTATGTTTTAAATGATCTGAATGCGTCGATTACAGCTAATCAACTTTTTAATATTCGAGAAATTAAGCGCACCTATCCTCTGATCAGCAGTGGGGTGTTGGTGGCCGATATTATTAGCGGGTTTTCTTTGCCGTTTGTGTTGGCGGCGCTGCCTCGCGATCGGGGCATTCCCACGGTGATTTTGCTCTCCTTTGGCATGATGCTGACTGGAGCAGGAATTTTGTTTTATCTTTGTCAAAAATATAGCCAGGCCTTTCCAGCTAGGCGCAGAAGAGAAGAACGCCAGATCTTTGAGACGCGGCAGTTTCGGGGCAAGATGCAGCGCTATATCTGGCTGCTGATGATCTTTTTGTCATGGCTCAGGTGCTCTTGCTGCTGGTCGATTTCCAGTTTCTCAGTCAGCTAGAAAAACAACCCGAATTTTCTGCCCAAAGCGATCGCATTGCCAGCTTTCTTTCGGTTTTTAATGGGGCACTGGGCATTTGCGAACTGAGCGCCCAATGGTTGTTTTCGAGTCGCGTCATTGAGGAAGTGGGCGTTTTCAAGACCGTGATGGCGCTGCCCGTGGTGATTATTGCCACTACGATCGGCATTATCGCGAGTGAATTTCTGCCCCCGGCTCCCGCTATCGTTTTCCTGGGATTGGTGATTCGCAAATTTTTATACGAACTGCTGCACTACACTCTATTTGCCAGTGTGAGTCCGGTGTTGTTTCAACCTGTGCCAGAGGATGCCCGCGGCCGGCTACAGGCCAGCATTCGCGGCATCGCAGAACCGATCGCGACTGGCGCAACTGGCATCGCACTTTTTTGGTTTGTGCTGTTGACCCAGGGCGAAACCCAGGCTCAGTGGCAAAACGCTATCTTTGTCGTCATGCTTTTCTTGGCGCTGGGCTGGTGGCTGACCATCTATCTGCTTAAGACAGATTACGTCAAACTCTTGGTGCTGATTGCGGGCCGCGGACAACTGAGCGGCTCTGATGTCGATTTGCGAGAACTCAAGCGCGCTGTGATCGAGTCCTTAGAGCAGCCCGGAGTCGAAGCAGATAAGCGATCGTGTATCGAGCTTTTGAGCCAAATTGACCCCAAAAATGTCGGCGAAGTGTTGTCCCCTCTGCTCGCAAAACTCACCCCTGCCCTACAGCAAAAAAGCCTAGAGGTGATGCTCAACCACCCTAGCTTGGCTCACTTGGGTCAGGTGAAGGCTCTCGTCGAGCAAAAACCTACCCCCGAAGTCATGGCTGTCGCCCTGCGCTATATCTGGATTACCGACAACCACCCCGATATTCGGCAACTCCGATCGTACCTACACCCAGAAATTGATCCGATCATTCGCGGCACAGCAGCTTCTCTGATGCTCAAGCAGGGCAACCCCACCCAAAAAGCCGAAGCAACCAACACCCTGCGGATGATGTTGACCCACAAACACAAGCAAGAGCGGGTGATGGGATGCCGAGCCTTGGGTGAGGCGGTTTATTTGCAGGCGCTGCGGCTCTATATCCCCAATCTGTTGCAGGATAAGTCGCTACCTGTGCGCTGTGCAGTGCTGGAGGCGATCGGGGCAACGCGGCTTGAGGAATACTATCCTTCTCTGCTACGGGGCTTGATGTATAAATCAACTCGCACTGCGGCTCAGATAGCACTGGTGAAGCTAGAAAATGAGGCGCTGCCCATGTTGATTAAGCTAGCGGAGGATGTGCATCAATCTAATCTGATCCGTTGCCACGCCTGGAGTGCGATCGGTCAGATTGGCACGATGGAGGCGATCGAAATTCTGATCGCCCACCTCAGAACCTCCTGGGGCGAGACACGACGCAACATTCTGAGAATTTTGCTCAAGATTCCTCAAGAAAAAGGGATCGAAGCAGTGTTGGTTCGGCTGGGTCGCCAGGGGGTGGAGCAGTTGATCGATCAGGAAATTATGTTCATCGGGCAGGTGTATGCAGCCTTAATTGATCTGACTCCAGAGCGAGCGCGAGGGCAGGAGGCAGATTTGCTCAGGCGATCTCTGCGAGATTTGCCCAATGATGGAGTCGATCGCCTCTTTTTGTTAATGAAGTTTCTCTATTCGTTGAACTCGATTCAGGTTGCTTCGTTCAATCTTCAGTCTGGCTCAAAATCGAATATGGCCCAGGGGCTAGAAATTCTCGACAACACC
This sequence comes from Leptolyngbyaceae cyanobacterium CSU_1_3, assembly GCA_012034655.1. Taxonomy (GTDB): domain Bacteria; phylum Cyanobacteriota; class Cyanobacteriia; order Leptolyngbyales; family Leptolyngbyaceae; genus JAAUOZ01. Next base: position 7,234 of record JAAUOZ010000022.1, read on the forward strand.
TTAGATATTCCCAGTAAACGGGCGTTTTTGGCGATTTTAGACAGCAACCGAGATGTCGATAAGCTGCAAAGTCTATCGGGGATTGTCTCCTATGAGCCGATGAATCCCCACGATCGTCTGCGATCGCTGATCGATTTGCGTCACTTTCTGTCTGACTGGTCGTTAGCCTGCTGTTTTCACTATGCACGCCAGTCGCGCTGGAGTCTGAGCAGCGATCAGATTCTTGCCTGCCTCAACCATCCTAAAGGCTTTGTGCGGGAGGCGGTGCTGTCTTATTTGCAGTTGGCCTCTCCAAGTGCTTTGGTGAGAATTTTACCCTTGTTGAAGAATGATCCCGATCGCCTGGTGGCCAATCAGGTGAAACAAATGATGGAAACCTTGAACCTCGATCGCCCCTCTGTGGGACGATGGCCAGACAGCGGCGACGATATGCCCGATACGGCCGCCCTAGAACCCCTATAAATACGCCCCCTAGAAACCCCTAACGGCCCTCTGTCACTAATTTCTAAAACTGCCCGTAAAATTTGAGAACCTCATCTTGATCCTTCGCTATGTTAAACAGCTTTGACCGATTGCTCCTGGTTCGAGGAGTCCCAATTTTCCAGGAATTGCGGGACGATTTTCTCGTGCGGTTGGCTTCGATCATGGATGAGCGCTGCTTTAGTGCCAAAGAGATTATTTTTACCCAGGGGCAGGAGGGGCGATCGCTCTACGTAGTCGCGGAGGGGTCGGTGCGGGTACACATTGGCAACCAGGAGCTAGTGCAACTCAAAAAGGGCGACTTTTTTGGAGAAATGTCACTGTTTGATGCTGAGCCGCGGTCTGCGTCGGTGACGGCGATCGAGCGGTGCGATTGTCTGGTGTTGACTCAACAACAGTTGTATGAAGCGATCGACGAAACTCCGGGCATCGCCCTTAATATTATTCGCATCCTTTCCCGCCGAATTCGTGAACTCAATCTCAAGCTCAATGTCAAAAACAACGAACTGGGCATTCTCAAAAGCAAGCTCGATCACGAAATCCATGAAACCCCGACGGTGCAACCTGCCCCCCGATCGCCCAAGCTGAGATACTAAGGAATGTTGTAATAAGGTCTGCAACAAACTATCAATTTTTTGCAACGTCCTCCTTCGGCTCCGACGAGAATGCTACCATTAGCTCTCAAGCTAGGGGTGCCCCCTGGAATTTTGGATCAATAAGAAATTGTCAATCCAAACTCAACCTGGGCTGAGAACAAACCCTTAGAACCTGAGACTGGGTAATGCCAGCGAAGGGAAGCTGTTTATCTGAGGAATCGAATATGCGGACAGACTGGATCGCCAAACGCAGCGGACACAGCAACGTGTCTCAGATGCACTATGCCCGTCAAGGGGTCGTGACAGAAGAGATGCACTATGTCGCCCAACGAGAAAACCTCCCCGTCGAACTGATTCGTGAAGAAGTGGCGCGCGGTCGAATGATTATTCCCGCTAACATCAATCACCCTAATCTAGAACCGATGGCGATCGGCATTGCCTCAAAGTGCAAGGTCAACGCCAATATCGGCGCGTCGCCCAATTCTTCTAATATGCAGGAAGAAATCGATAAGCTGCACTTAGCCGTAAAGTATGGTGCAGACACCGTGATGGATTTGTCTACGGGCGGTGGCAACCTCGATGAGATTCGCACGGCAATTATCAAAGCTTCAACCGTGCCGATCGGTACAGTTCCCATTTACCAGGCCCTAGAAAGCGTCCACGGTAATATTGAAAAGCTAACCGCAGACGACTTCTTGCACATCATCGAAAAGCACGCTCAACAAGGCGTAGACTATCAGACCATTCACGCGGAATTTTGATCGAGCACTTGCCGTTGGTGCGCGATCGACTCACGGGCATCGTCTCCCGTGGCGGCGGCATTCTGGCCCGTTGGATGCTGCACCACCACAAACAAAATCCGCTCTATACGCACTTCAAAGACATCATTGAAATCTTCAAACGATATGATGTCTCCTTTAGCTTGGGCGATTCGCTGCGTCCGGGTTGCCAGCACGATGCTTCCGATGCTGCCCAACTAGCCGAACTCAAGACCCTGGGGCAACTGACTCGCCGCGCTTGGGAAGATGACATTCAGGTGATGGTCGAAGGGCCGGGACACGTTCCCATGGATCAGATCGAATTCAATGTCCGCAAACAAATGGAAGAGTGCTCTGAAGCGCCCTTCTATGTATTAGGCCCCTTGGTGACAGACATTGCACCTGGGTATGATCACATCACCTCGGCGATCGGAGCGGCTCTGGCAGGTTGGTATGGTACAGCCATGCTTTGCTACGTCACCCCCAAAGAGCATCTTGGCTTACCCAACGCTGAAGACGTTCGTAACGGGTTGATTGCCTACAAAATTGCGGCCCACGCGGCGGATATTGCCAGACATCGCCAGGGCGCGCGCGACAGAGACGACGAACTTTCTCGCGCTCGCTACAACTTCGACTGGAACAAACAGTTTGAGTTGTCGCTTGATCCCGATCGTGCCAAAGAATATCACGACGAAACTCTGCCTGCCGACATCTACAAAACTGCTGAATTTTGCTCAATGTGTGGCCCCAAGTTTTGCCCCATGCAAACCAAGGTGGATGCCGATGCGTTGACTGAGCTTGAGAAATTTTTGGCAAAGGAACCAATTACACAAAGATAGTGCAGAGATAGTGTTGAGGTGATTTCTGATCAAAGTGTTAGAGGTTTGCATGAAAATAAAAGACCAGTGAATCGCGTTTCGACTCAGTCGTGTCTTTTGTTGCCAGGTTAATCGGATGTGCTATCAATTTTGCAGTCGGTTACTTTCCAACGATCGCCTGATGAAACAATCTTTGCATCCCGTTTTCTCTACGGAAACGGGATTTTTGCTTGATAGCTTTGGCCAAAAACTACGATACGAGAAACAATAAAAGCAATTCTAAAACAGCCAGTCAAGGGTTTGAAGACTTAACCCAAAAGCTAGAAGCCTCATACTATTTTGGACTTTAGAGGGACGATTTTAGAGTCTAAAAGTCTGACTGAATAAAGGTTCTTCTACAAGTCGGTCTTTATTGCACTAATTTTATTGTACTAAATGACACATCTCTTTCTACTACCTGGTTCATTCTTTGGGCAGATGAGCATCGGGGACTGAGGAAATTAACGTAGTTGTAACGATCGAGGTAATATCAAATGAATTCTGTTAAATAGCTATCAACATTTAACAGACGCATCTGCAAAGATACAAACTACCCATTCAGGTACTTGTGTCTGTAGTATTTGAGTTGCTATTGATAGGGTATAGCGTCTGGGTCATTTGATTTTTAGATACGTTTATTCTTGGAATAGGGGATAACCTATGGAATTTTTGATAGAAACGATTAAGTTTCCTGAATTGATTGATGATCGCTCGATCGCCTTTTTTCAAGCCCAAACTGACCTGGCAACTTGCTCTCCTGCTGATGTTTTGCTAGTCGATTTCTCAGAAGTGCAGTTTATGAGCAGCACTGGATTGATGGCTCTAGTTATGGTCTTTAAAAGGGCACGCGAGTCCAGAAAAAAACTGTTTCTTTGCTCGGTAAATGAGCAGGTTAAAATGCTGCTGGAATTGACAGGAATGGAAAAAGTTTTTGCTATTATTGACCCATCCCTTTCGGATAGTTCAATCCTTCCTAATAGCTCACCAGCAGCAGACTATCGCTTGCCTATTCTCTCTTAAAATCTCACGTTTCACAGCATTTCTCTTGATAGCGAACAGAGACCTGAACCTCCTGGCTTAATAACTATCTCATGGAGTCAGCGATCGCTTTGCTAGTCTCGCTAAAATGCTAGTGTCTTAAACACCAGCGCTTGTAAATCGTATGATTTATTTGAGGTGCTCAACCTAGCCCTTGTCTTCAGTAAACTTTGTATAATTTGCAGACAGCTATCGATGGGCTGCTTGTTTCTTGCGATCGGCGCTCTCATACTATGATTTCATACTATAGATCGTCTCATACTATAGATCGCCTCATGCTATAGATCGATAGCTTTCTGGTCAATTCCCGCTCCTAAAAACTGCCCGAACTATTACTAAACTATTACTAATATTGCTAAATTACATTTCGATATTACATTCCAATAAAAGTTGATTCTAAACAATTTCAGTTTTATAAGGCTCAGGAACGGGTAAGACTCGGCTTGTAAATCAAAAAATGCTAATCAAAAAATCGGCTTTCTTTACATTTCATAAGCTTTGATGTTTTATAGGCTACTTGCACTAATCAATTTTATTTGAAATGATTATATCATTCATCTAGATACGAATTGGGCGAGACTTACTATGACACTTCAAGCCTCAACTCCCCTAAAACTATTTTTCGGTACTTGTTTTACAATGACATTTGGCTTGGTTGGTTGTGGTGGTTCCAATCAAGCTACGCTCCAGATCCATCGTCCGTAGAAACAATTCCAACTCCCCAAGAGGTCGCAAATCCGATCGTTCCGATGCATTCTGGCATCAAAATTGATGGATCGAGCACTGTTTTTCCAATTTCCGATTTGGTTGCCAAAGAATACCGCAAAGCAAAAGGTGAGCAAGCAGGCAACATCGAAGTGCAATTTTCTGGAACAGGTGGCGGTTTCAAAAAGTTCTGTGCGGGTGAAATTGATATCAATAATGCTTCGCGACCCATTGTTAAGGAAGAAATTGAAGCTTGCGGGAAGGCGGGTGTACGCTTTTATGAGCTACCGATCGCCTTTGATGCCCTGACGATCGCCGTCAATCCTCAAAACACCTGGGCAAAAGACATCACCGTCTCAGAACTCAAGAAAATTTGGGAACCTGCCGCCCAAGGTAAAATCACCAACTGGAACCAGGTGCGCGCTTCCTACCCAAATCAACCCCTCAAACTGTATGGAGCCGGGAAAGACTCCGGGACGTTTGACTACTTCAATGAAGTGACGACTGGAAATTCTCAAGAAAGCCGAACCGACTATACCTCCAGCGAAGATGATAACGAGCTAGTTGCTGGCGTAATCAAAGATCCCAACGCCTTGGGTTACTTTGGGTTTTCTTACTATGAAGCTAAGTCCAACGAGTTGAAAGCCTTGGCGGTTGATTCTGGAAATGGCAATGCCGTTCTGCCTTCGCGAGCAACTGTCGAGAAGGCGCAATATCGCCCATTTGCCCGTCCCCTGTTTATCTATGTCAATATTACCGCAGCCCAACGTAAACCAGAACTGCAAGCGTTTGTCGTCTACTACCTCGACAATGCTAAAAATCTAGCGGCTACGGCTGGCTATGTTCCGCTGCCTGCCGAAGGCTATCACCTGACTCAGCTTCACTTCTATCGAGGCAAAGTTGGAACTGTTTTTGATGGCATTCCTCAGCCAAACTTAACGATCGGTGAGTTGCTTCGTAAACAAGCCATATTTTAACGTGAATTCGATGTCGCCAAAAGTGCCTTCATTCTCCTAGTGGTTTGTCAGTTTTGATTTTGGGCCTTCGAGTGAGGGGAAGGGTGTTATTTTGTGAGTTTTTAACTCACAAAATAAGCCTTGACAGACCACTAGCCTCCTACTTCCTGACGAGAAGAGGAGCCACGCCAGGTCAGGCTTTGAAGCCCCTCGCCTTGGGGAGATGGGTGGGAGTGAGGGCCAAAGTCTCGTTGTCCAACTCATGTGCTCTTAACGGCAGTTTGTCGATCGACAAAATCATCTGAGCCACGGGGCTGCCCATAACGTTGACATCTGGCCAACTAGGTCTAGGGCATCCACACTAGAGCAGGTTAGAGATCACAATCTGAGTTCAGAGACTACTGGATCGCTTTCATCAAAAATTCTGCAATTTCAATTAATTCAGACTTGTTGAAAACTTCGAGCAACGTTCTGGCAGCCGCTCTAGGTTCGAGGGGAATTGCAATTTGAGACCTCGTGGCGGTGGCTTGGCGGCTGGTAGTTTGGCGACTGGTGGCTTGGGAGATGGGTTGAAGGGCGGCTTGCGGCACAGATCTGGGCGCTTGGGCAGGAGCAATTAATTGTCTTAAATGTTGACTGGGGATAATTTGGCTAACTCGACCCGCCAACAATAGATCGCTGGCTTGCTTGAGATCGCGAATCACGATCGGAGCCAACGCAGAATAGGCATTTTTAGGAATGGCGATCGCTCGCTGGGCGGCTTGTAAGACCGTGACCCAAGGCTTGGTAGTGGCACTGATTTGAATGAGACGATTGCACAAAGCCACAAGCTGCTGACGGCTCTTGGTCGAGTCGGGTTGCTTAAACAGTTGCAACATGGCCCTGAGAATCGTATTGATCTGAGCAGCAGCATTGGGTGCGATCGCAATTTGGTTGACGTTTCTATAGAGCGACGCTGCTTCCTGGCTCATCAACCTCTGGAGATACTTTTGCAACTCCACAAACGTTGGTTCAGAAGCACTTACAGTCTGTTGTGCATCTTCTTCTCGCAGGCCAAACGGCCCCTGCAACGCTTCAATCAAGGCCTTGAGTGTGTCAAACCCCTTCAGAAACAGATCCTCCAATTTGGAGTCGATCTTAACGGGATGCTCTTTGAGATGCTTGAAGCAGTCTTCAAAGTGGTGGGCGGTTTTTGAATGCTGTCAAACCCCAGCATTGCTGCTCCTCCTTTAACCGAGTGAGCGGCCCGAAAGAGTTCATTGACTCGTTCTGAATCAGACATAGTGGCTTGAAGATCAACCAGTCCGTGTTCGATCGTATCAAGATGTTCTTTAGCTTCTTCGATGAAATAGCCGAGTATTTGCTGCTGCTTGACTGATTGCACTGCCCTGCTCCTAGCGTAACGAGTCGGTGTTGAATGAGCGAGAAGGATGGGATAATGTCCCGATACTGAGTGTTCCCAGATACTTCGGTGATGTCACGAGTGTTTGAGAAAGTCAAAACCCGATCGAGATCAGGCAACAGTAAATTAGTAAACACGACGTGCAACTTTCTAGAACCGCCCTCACCCGGTGGGAGAAGGTGGGGGATGAGGGAGAAAATAGTTGCACATCACACCTTAGTAAATCTTTTCTGAATATCTACAGGCTATGTTAGAGCGCCAGGCTGACAGAATCAACGGCGCATGGATCAAAGTCAGCGTTGCCAATGACTCATTTCTCATTTCATCTACTTGCATCCTAAACTCTCTCGTGTATCTGCCCCAGTCACAGGATTTGTGCCAGAGGCAGTTTTGCAGAGCATGGCGATATAGTAGCGATCGAGAATCGCATCTGTGAAGTCTGCCCCTGTGATTTTGGTTTCATCCAAAATGCTGCGAGACAGCGTTGCCCCAATGAGAATTGCGTTGGTGAGATCGGCCTTGTAGAAAGTCACGCGATCGACCAGCGCACCCTCTAAATTTGCGCCCGATAGGTTTGCGCCCAGAAGGTTGCCATTCGTCATCATGGCATTTTTTAAGTTTGCCCCCTGAAAGTTGGCTTCTCGCATTTCTGCTGCGACAAACACCCCCCCTTCTAGATCGGCATTTGAGAAGTCACGCCGTTCGAGTTGCGTGTTGGTATAGTTGATTGTTTTCGCCTGAGCTAGAGCAGGACGGGCACTCAACAGAACCCACAGCCAGGCAATGGCTAAAATTACAATCAGCTTGAGCAAGTGGATGATCGCGGGTTTGAGTGGTTTCAGAGTTAGAAGGGGCATGGGAATGACCAAGCAAAGGGACTTTGACGATCGCACCACAAAAGCGTGATCCACAATCGGATTATTTTGTAGATTTGGCAGCCTGTTGCTTAAGCCAGTCATTTCCGACTCGAATCGTCAGATCAGAATCCAAATCTCCCGTGGAGGCTGCTTCAACGCTCCCAAATCTTAACGCGCCTCTCAGCAGTTTAGCCGCCTGCAAATCGCCCTTCTGAACAATAATCTGAGTCTTGCTTTGCTGATCAGCCCAATCTTGAATAGGGTAAGCATTCTCGTAGCCCAGACTGTTGAGATATTGGATGAATTGACCCGCCGCTTCTGGCTGGCCGGAAGCATTTTGCACGGCAATTCTCAAATTTGTGCTGCTGAGATCGGTTCCTGGCTCGGAGGTTAACTCTACTGCACTAACCTTGAAGTATTCGTGCATGACGCGATCGCGCCCCTGGGGGTCAAGAATCCAATAGCTGGACAGAAACTCGCCCGGCTCGCTAAATCGACCCGGCAGCAGCACCATCTTGAAGTCATTCTTGTCGAGCTTTAGCCCAAAATTTACGAGGGCCAGCATTTCTTCAACACTCAGATTGGTGTCGATATATTTCTGCATCACGCTGATCAAACCCGGAACACGCGGCAGCATCAGAGGATTGGAGAGCTTCGATCGCAACGCTTTGATCAGAGCTTGTTGCCGTTGTACTCGCCCAATATCTCCATAGGAGTCTTGACGAAACCGGGCAAACTGCTCTGCCTTGTTTCCGTTTAAGGTCTGCCAGCCTGGGGACAGGTCGATCTTTAGCTTCTGAGTATTATCTGTGTAGGTCATCTGCTCTGGCACATACACATCAATGCCACCCAGCAGATCAACCAATTCTCGAAAGGCGTTGGTGCTCACTCGGACGTAGCGATCGATTTGGATGCCATTGAGCGCAGTGCTCACCGCTTCACGGGCTAAGGATGGCCCGCCGCTCGCGTTAGCCTGATTTGCCTTCGTCGTGCCAATACCCGGAACTTCGACCTGAGTGTCTCTCGGAATCGACAGCAAATTGACAGTGTTGTCAGTGGGGTCAATTCGCAGCAGCAACATCGTATCGCTTCGCCCCGCAAACACCTGCTCGGAGCCATCTGGCGCATCGGGAACCCGATCGATGCCCATCACCAAAATATTGACCGGACGCGCAACCTGATACTGAAATCCACTTTTCCACAGATCGCCCAGAAGTCTCTGACCTTCAGCAGGAGCCAAAGCGCCCGGCAAGGGAGCAATCAGCGCCAACGTAGTCCCCACGGTTGCCGCTGCTGTCGCCGAAATCAAAAAAGCGAACCCCAAAACCAGCGATCGGGCTGTCGAAGACTTGGAATTGGAAATTGCCGGGGCAACGGTTCTCAACGCATTGGGAGCAGAATTTGGGCTGGGTTGCCCATCTGGTTTCTCTAGAGTGCCTGGCTGTGTACCTGGCTGTTTTGATTGGCTCTTCAACGGTTCCACTCCATCACATCTCAAGAACTGACCCCTGTTCAAATACCTAGCTACAATGCCGTCTCATTCCATTCCTGGCTATCCTACCCCAAACTCGATCGAGCCTTCCTCGGCAACAAGTGAGAATTTAAGCGGGAATTAGCCTAGCTGATCATTCTAAATAGGCGTAGCACCCTAGAAAAATTTGGTAGCCTCAACTACTAAATTAAAGAATTGTTAAGCCAGTCACGCTTCTGGGAATTCTACACTTGAAGCTGACCCAGAAGCTAGTAGTCTGTCGATCTTTGAAGGGACAGGTCAACCAGCAGCCATAACCTCCTTAAACCACCTCCTTAAACTCTTGACAGAAGACTAACTTAAGCATTCTGGCGTTTCAACCCACGCCAGTTCGACGACTAGACTTTTGCCCTCATCCCAAACCCCTCGCCCTAGAGTGGCCCTAGAGTGACCCTAGAGTGACCCTAGAGTGAGGGACTTCAAAGCCTGATTCTGGCGCTCCTCTTTCTCCCCAAGGAGCAGGAGGACGGGAGAAGGAGAGCACTTTGAGCGGCATCGAATTCACGCTAAACCTAATCCTTCTGAAAGTTAAAAGTTTGGATTGAGTCATTCTCACAAATGAGAAGAGTTGGCAAAGATAAAGCTTGGTTCCAGAAAAATGTAGATCGCATTGAATAATGGGACGGAGAGCGCATTGGCTGGTTTAACCTCTCTCCCTACTTCAGAAGACGATTTGCTTCATAACCTCTAGCTCTGTCCAGATCATCCCTAGCCGTTAGCCCTACTTGACGACACGCAAAAGCCCAATTTTATGACGCAACCTCTGATCCCTGTAATTTTAGCTGGTGGTAAAGGTGAACGGTTTTGGCCGCTGAGCCGCAAGAACCGCCCCAAGCAATTTCTCTGCCTAGATGGAAGTGGTAGAAGCCTGCTGCAATCAACCGCCGATCGCCTCCTCCACACGGCTCAAGGGTGGGAAAATCTTTGGGTCGTTACGGCTTCCCATTTGGCCGATGGCGTTCGCGAACAATTGCCAGATCTGCCGAGCGAAAATTTGCTGGTTGAGCCAGAAGGTCGAGACACTGCCCCTGCGGTCGCCTGGAGCACCTTAGAAATCGCCAAACGCCACGGAGAAAGTGCCGTCGCCGGATTTTTTCCCGCCGACACTGGATCGACGACCCAGAAATTTTTCAAGCAACCCTAGCGGCGGCCGTCGAAGTCGCGACCCAAAACGCGGCGATCGTCACTCTGGGCATAGCCTGCACCCATGCTGCCACAGGCTATGGCTATATTGAGCAAGGCGAAAAAATTGGGCTGTATGGCAACTACCCTGCCTATCGCGTCGATCGCTTCACCGAGAAGCCTGATCTTGCCACCGCTCAAGCCTTCCTTAATAGTGGCCGCTTTAGCTGGAATGGCGGCATGTTCGTTTTCCAAGCCGACGTTGCGCTCAACGAGCTACGCCACCACGCCCCGGAAATCATTCAGCCCCTTGAGGCGCAAGGCATTTCCGCCTATCCGGACATCCCCAAAAAAAGCATCGACTACGCCCTGATGGAAAAAACACATCGTGCTTGCGTCCTGCCCGTCACTTTTGGGTGGGATGATCTGGGCGACTGGGCGGCGATCGAACGTCTGAGAAAAAGTGACAGTCTCAACGTCGAACTGGCCAACCATGTCGGGCTTGATACCAAAGGGGCACTCTTCTATGCCACCAATGACGACGAACTCATTGTGACGATCGGTTTAGAAGATACTGTCATCGTCCGCGATGGCAAAGTCACCCTGATTGTCAAAAAAGACCGCACTCAGGAAATCAAGAGCGTTCTCAAATCTCTGCAAAATCACCCCGAATATCGCGATCTGCTATAACGACGCAACCTCTTCGACTTCTTGAGTGAGGCTTCAAAACCTGGCTGACATTGCTCAAGAAGTCAGACCTCTGGCTTGCCCTTATACCTAGTAGTCCGTCAATAAATGATTGACGGGTAACCAAACGCTAGGAGATTGATTCAGGTTAAATTTTGAGGGTTTTCAACCCGTCAAAATTTTCTTGACAGACCACTAGCGTGACGAAGCCAAGGAACTTGCGGATTAATCCAGTACTCACGCTCAGGGTGCGGCAGTGCTCGTAACTATCACCCCGTTTTGTCTGGTGAGTAGGAAGACAGCATTAAATACTACGGCTGGGTTTCGGCTATGCTCAACCCACGAAGAAAAGGGGTCTTGAGCGTTGACCACAGTCGAAATGCGGCGGCAAATTATTCTGTCCACCTGCTGATGCGATTTCCACGATCGCCCTAACCTCCTATCACCCATATCAGCCATTGCCAATTAAGGAAGTTGCGCCTGCGAGAACTATATCCGCCTGACTGCGCTCCGGCGGCAAAAATCCGTGATCCTTCATAATTTCGTAAAGGTTGATGCCTTCTTCTAGGAGGCAAGTGTGCCCACTGTGAGGCAAGACGACGACCTGGGCGTTGTGCAGAAGACGCTTTAGACGGTAGGCCTCTGGCAGAGAGGGCAACATTTTGTCATCAGCGCTGGCTAACAGCAAAATCGGCTGCTTGAGTTGTCGAAGTTCTGTTTTGGGAGTCTGAAAATGATGCAGCAATGACATGCGCCAGATCGAGGTTTTTTGAGGAACTGATCGCACCGCTTCGACCAGAGCCTGAAGATCGCTGTCTGCAATCCGCCCGAAGGAAGCCAAAAGCGGCAAAAACGTCACCGACGAAAATTGGTAGGCAACCTCTGGCAAGTAGCGGCTGAGGCTTGATCCCCAGGTGATCCAGGGTCGGCGATTGAAAGATGAGGCGGGGTTGACCAGAATGATGTGATCGAATAAGTCTGGCGCAAGCACAGCGACCTGCATGGCTAGACAGCCGCCAAAAGATTCGCCACAGAGATAGATCGATCGTGCTCCATCCCCTGCGATTTCTTCGTGGATCAAATCCACCACCTGTTGGGCTAAGTGATCCCAATCGGTCAGATCGTCGGGAGGAATTGCCAAACACCGCACGTCAAAGCCTGCTTCTAAGCCCTCGGTCTGTGCTCTCAACAATTGCCCTGTCCCATCCATGCCAGGCAGGAAAACAAACAGGGGAAGATTTTTTCTCAGTACTTTGGGAGTCAGAAAAACAGGATGACTTTGAACCATGGGAGGGAAGGATATAGAAGGGAAGAAAAACTAATAGCAGCCTTGCTTTAACAGATCTTGAATGTTGTCGTGGCAGTGGGTTGTCAGGTCGCCGACGATCGTTCTCGCCTGCTTGCCCTGATATTGCTGACGCTGGGAGGGCGTGATCCAAAAAGGACGACCCACCAATACATTGACTCGTTGATACATCACAAGCGGATGCCAACCTTCTTGATGAAACAAGGGTTCTGAAGGATCAAAGAAACTCAGAAGTTTGAGGGGGACGGCAGACGTTTTGGTTTCTGATTGGACGGCGATCGCCACAGGTAAAACCGCCAAATTTTGCACGGGAGCCTTTAACGCAAGATGGGCAAATCCGCGCTGAAAATCACCCATCTCGGTTCGATCGGGACTGTTGATCATCGGCTGAGTTCCTTCCGGGAAGACCCCTACTGCTTGCTGCGTTCGCAAAAGCTGAATCGCCTGATGGAAAAAGCTTTGCTGTCGCTGTTCGGGAACCTCTAGCGGAAAGCACCCCAATTTGGCAACGATTTCGCGCATTACGGGCACTTGACCCATGTAGTGATGACAGGCAAAGCGAATGGGGCGATCGATGGCACTCATCAGCAGGGGGGCATCTAGAAAACTACGGTGATTGCTGACCACCAAAATCGCACTGTCTTGGGGAACGCGATCGCGGTGGTAGAGGTACGTTTGCATTCCTAAGCTCGAAAGCAGCAGACGCGAAATTTGAAGCGGACTGTCAGAAGCCATGCAGGACGCGATTGATAGGTCAGGTTTTCTACTACTTGTTAACATTACTTTACTTAGCCTAACAAATGTCTGAGGGGGTAGATCTTCGTTCAACTCTATTGGTCTATGGGGCCTCCTACATTGCTTTGTGTAAAAAATTTGTTGTAGATTCAGGAAGCTCCTCAAATCTCTGCAATTCAGCCGATATTCTGGCGAAATTTTTCATCATTAGACCGCTTGTTCGATAAGATTCTTCTACTTCGTAGTTCAATAGATCTAAACACCTGAGAGGTGATTTTCAGCGCTGACCGCTAAACTGAGGAAATTGCAATCTTTGAATCGATCGAAACGAGACAGTTTTTGGTGGATCAATACTTTAATTTCAAACTCACTAACTTTAGAGTTGGTGAAACAGAGAGGCAGTTTGGTAGGTTTTGCAAGCAAAGTTAATAGAAATTAGCTCTGATGAGCAAGTTTTATATCATTTATGAGTCCCGAAGATCCTAAAAACCCTACGTTTTCTATCACAACCCCGCTTTACTATGCGAATGATTTGCCGCACGTAGGCAGCGCTTATCCGACGATCGCAGCCGATGCGATCGCTCGCTTTCAGCGCCTGCTAGGCAAACCCGTTTTGTTTGTAACCGGAACCGATGAACATGGGCAAAAAATTCAGCGCACGGCAGAAGCATTAGGTCGATCGCCTCAAGAACACTGTGACCTGATTGTGCCCAAATTTCAGCATTTATGGGAGAAGCTAGACATTCGCTACGATCGCTTCATTCGCACCACAGATGAGCGGCATCACGCAATTGTCAAAGAATTTTTTCAGCGCGTTTGGGACAAGGGCGACATTTATCTCAGTCGGCAAAAGGGCTGGTACTGTGTTGCTTGCGAAGAATTTAAAGAAGAACGCGAACTCCTAGCAGATCACTACTGCGCTATCCATCCCAACAAACAAGCTGAATGGCGAGACGAAGAAAATTATTTTTTCCGGCTGTCAAACTATCAAGAAAAATTAGAAAAGCTCTATCAAGATCAAGCGAGTTTTATTCAGCCTGCCAGTCGGCGCAATGAAGTGCTGAGTTTTGTCAGCCAAGGCTTGCGCGACTTTTCAATTTCTAGAATCAACGTAGACTGCGGCTTTCCGGTTCCTGAGAACCCCCATCACACGCTGTATGTTTGGTTTGATGCCCTTCTGGGCTACATTACCGCCCTGCTAGAGCCTGAAAGCGACCCCACCCTAGAGAACGCCCTGTCTCGGTGGTATCCGATCGATATTCATCTGATTGGCAAAGATATCCTGCGGTTTCATGCCGTCTACTGGCCAGCGATGCTGATGTCTGCTGGGTTGCCGCTGCCCGATCGGTGTTTGGGCATGGGTTCCTTGTTCGCGATGGTCTAAAAATGGGCAAAAGCACGGGGAATACGATCGATCCCTTCGCCCTAGTCGATCGCTACGGCAGTGATGCGGTGCGCTATTACTTTCTCAAAGAAATTGAATTTGGGCGCGACGGCGTTTTCGACGAAACCCGATTTGTCAGCATTCTCAACGCCGACCTGGCCAACGATTTGGGCAACCTGCTCAACCGCACCCTAAAAATGGTGCAGAAGTACTGTGGCGGAAACGTTCCAGACTTGGCGGCGGCAGAAATTCCTGGCGACAACCCTCTCAAGGCAACGGGTAGCAAGTTGGGCGATCGCGTCAAAGAATCCTATGAGGCGCTGGCCTTTAGCACCGCCTGCAACGAAATTCTCAGTCTGGTGAGAATCGGCAACAAGTACATTGACGAACAAGCACCCTGGACACTCTACAAACAAGGCAAACAGCCAGACGTTGAGCAGGTGTTATACGCCGTCTTAGAGTCGGTGCGGCTGGCAGCTTATCTGCTGTCGCCGGTCACTCCGATCGTCAGCACCCGCATCTACCAACAATTAGGATATATAGTGGATTTTTGTGAAACTCCCCTGGCGGATGATTCAATCACATTTACGGTGCACGCCTCTTGGGGTGCGCTTCCGGCTAAACAAATGCTAGGTGAGGCCGAGCCGGTTTTTCAGAAACTGGAGCCTCCAGAGACTGATGCAACGATGGTGGAAGGGTGAAGAGGACGCTGATTTTTTCTGATTTTAATCATCCATTAATCTTCATAACAAACTGAGGTATATCAACGTGTTAAATCACCTAAACGAAAACGAAATGATGTTCTCGCCAGAGCAAGTTCTAGAAAATCGAGGTAGAGTTGCCATTTTTATTGACGGCTCAAATCTGTTTTATGCGGCGCTGCAATTGGGCATTGAGATCGACTACACGAAACTACTCTGTCGGCTGACGGCAGGTTCGCGGCTGCTTCGCTCTTTCTTCTACACCGGGGTCGATCGCACCAACGAAAAGCAGCAGGGCTTTCTGCTATGGATGCGACGCAACGGCTATCGGGTGATCTCCAAAGATTTGGTGCAGTTGCCCGACGGCTCCAAAAAAGCCAATCTAGATGTCGAAATTGCTGTCGATATGATGTCGTTGGTCGGCTCTTATGACACAGCAGTGCTGGTGAGTGGAGATGGCGACCTGGCCTATGCGGTGAATGCGGTCAGCTATCGAGGCGTGCGGGTAGAAGTGGTGAGCCTGCGATCGATGACCAGTGACAGCTTGATTAACGTCTCCGATCGCTACATTGATCTCGACAACATCAAAGAAGACATTCAGAAAACGCCTCGCAGCTACACCTACCGTCCGCTATCGGGGATCGGCTTGATGGACGAAGCAGAAGACGATCACTCTGTTTAGGAATCAGAGGTCGGCTGCGCCACGCTGTCTGAGAGGAATGAGAAAAATAGGTGCGGTCAACAGGGACTAGCTAAATCAGGGAGCTTTCTGAAGTAGATTGCGTCAAGGTGATCTCCGACCCTGCTGGGCAAGGAAAGAGCCGAACCGCTCAAAGTTTCATGCTTCGGGAAGTCGGTAGGAGATCGGAAATGTGGGATTGGCTAACTTAAAGCCCTAAACCCCTCTACTCCCTTGGTTGTTGGCTGCTTCATAGAGAATTAGTATGACTTCATCACATTTTTGGAAAGCCACCTTGAATCTCTATCGCTCAGGGTTTCTAACCGTTCTGCTGATCGCCTTGCTGGCTGGCACAGTTGGGTGCGAAAGGAGAAACACGGCTGCTGATCGGTTGGCCGAAGACACTAAAGAAATCCAAAAATTTGACAGCGACCTCAACTGGGACGACATTACCCTCGAACAAGTAGACGAGCAGGGCAAACTCTGGTGGAAGGTCAAGGCTAAACAAGCCGCTTACAGCAAAGATCAGAAGAACGCTACTGTCGAAGATCCCAAGGGTGAGTTGTATCAAGACGGCAAGCCTGTGTTCAAAATCGAGGGCAAAAAGGGCGAAGTTCAGCAAGATGGCAAATCGATCGTCCTGCGGGGGCAGATTGTTGCTACCGATCTCAAAGACGGCACGATGCTTAAGGGCAACGAAGTCGAGTGGAAACCGATGGAAGACGTGCTGCTGATTCGCAACAGCGTCGCCGGAACGCATAAACAAATGCAGTTTGTCGCCCAAGAAGGTCGATTTCAGACGCGTGCTCGGACGATGGAGCTATCTAAGCAAATTGTCGCTTCCTCCAAAGATCCTGAAATTCAGGTTAGAACCGAACACCTCATCTGGAATATCAAAGACGAAAAAGTGGTGGGCGATCGTCCGCTTCAGGTCGATCGCTACAAAACAAAGTCCTCACTGAGCGCAGCACCGCCGAAACGGCCAGCGTCGATCTCAAGGCAAAAATCGTTAATCTTCAACAGAACGCCAGAATAGACTCAAAAGCTCAAAATTTTCAAGTCTCCAGCAACCATCTGCTGTGGAATCTGACCGACCAGACCATTGATTCGCTTCAGCCTGTGACCATTCTTAACCCTCCCCAACAGGTGACGCTGACTGCAAATCGAGGATTTTTAGATATGCAGAAAACACCGTTGATCTGATGGGCAATGTGCGGGGAAGTGGGCAGCGCAATGGTTCTAACTTGGATGCCGATCGGGTGATCTGGTTCAACACGACCCAGCAATTTCAGGCGGAGGGAAATGTCAACTATCGTCAGACCAATCCGCCTTTTAGCATTGCTGGCCCTAGTGCAGTGGGCAAACTTCAAGATCAGCAGGTTTCGATGAATGGCGGCGAGGGCGGTAGAGTTGAGATGCAAATTGTGCCACAGCCGCGATGAGTCAGGATGAGGGAAATGAGGGATTCGGGGTTGGCTTCGCGTCGCGAGAGGGGTGAGGGGTAAAAGAAGCGTCAGAATTTGTTTATCGCCAGATTAGGATTAGAATTCGTGCCCTCAACCTGGAAAGCGGGAAGCTTCCATTCTGCTGCGTTTCTGTTTGGTACGATCGAGCCGATAGAATGAGGATTGCACTTAAGACAATCCTGCTTTGAGGAGAACACTATCATGGCGCAACTGACGGCGCAGCCTCTCGATATTCCTGGTTTGGATGCAGAACTTTCTAAGCAAAGCCCCCAGCAAATTTTGAAACAGGCCCTAGGTCAATTTGACAACATCGCAATTTCCTTTAGTGGTGCAGAAGATGTGGTCTTGATTGACATGGCCCATAAAATTAACCCCAACATCCAGGTGTTTAGCCTTGATACGGGTCGTCTCCATGCTGAAACCTATCAGTTTATCGATCGTGTCCGCAAACACTACGGAATTACGATCGACATCATGTATCCCGATGCCGCTCAGGTCGAGGCAATGGTGACGGCAAAAGGTCTCTTTAGCTTCTACGAAGACGGGCACAAAGAATGCTGTGGAATTCGTAAGGTTGCCCCTTTGCGCCGCAAGCTGTCTACGCTAGATGCCTGGATTACGGGGCAACGTCAAGATCAAAGCCCGACGACTCGCGGTAGTGTGCCAGTGGTGCAAATAGACGGCGCTTTTGGCGGAGAAGAGCGACAGTTGATCAAGTACAATCCTCTTTCTCACTGGACTTCGGCTGATGTGTGGATGTACATTCGCTCCTACGAAGTGCCCTACAATTCTCTGCACGATCGCGGGTTTGTCAGCATTGGCTGTGAGCCTTGTACGCGATCGGTCTTGCCCAATCAGCACGAACGGGAAGGTCGCTGGTGGTGGGAAGAAGCAACCAAGAAGGAGTGCGGATTACATGCGATCAATCCAACTGCCTCTTAACCCAACGTCAGTTTAAGGGATTGGCATGAAAGTCAGATACCAGTAAATCGGGTTTCGGCTCCGCTCAGCCCTCGACGGTTGAAGGTTGAGCAGAGTCGAAACCTGGCTGGTGATTCACGATTAACCCGCAGATCCCTCACCCAGAAGTTGGAAATCTGGACTGACAAAACTCAAACTGCCCTCAACCACTTTCTATAAGCTACTTCTATGAGCTACTTCTATGAGCCACAGGCCCGCTCGTTAGGGTTGGGGGTTGCATCTGGGTAGAAGGTGACGATCGCTCGGCTGGTTTTGACGAAGACAGCTTGAAAGGGAGGCGCTGCTTCGTCGCGAATAGTGTAGAGGCAAGCTTGGTTGCCAGCGCTAGTGTTTCTGAATGCCTTGAAGGCTTGGGTGGCATCGGTCAAAATTTCTTGGGCGTTGCTGACGTAGGAGTAGCCTTTTTTGCGGTCTCTGGCGATGACGCGATTGCCTTGTTTGACTTCGACTCCTAGGGTGTAGATTTCGCCTTCTTGCACCTCTTCCGATCGAGAATTGTTGGGCAGCCGTCCGGCAATTCCCTGGTTTTGCAGTTGCAGATATCTGCCTGCAAAATGCAATCCGCCGATCTGTTGGCTGCTTCTGATTTCGCCGCAAAAAATGTGCTCAAATCCGTTTCTGTCTGACCAAATTGTGACCAAATCGTCGCGAAACTGCTGATCGCTGCGTCGTCCTGCAAAAAGTTCGCCGCCGACGGTTTGTTTGATTTGCTGCACGACTTGGGGTGACTCTGAAAAAAGCCGTCTCAGGCTGACAGTGCTAACTTTGCTGCCAAATGCGCCGCAGGTTTCTAACACTTTTTGATCAAATGCATTCAGGCTAGGTGGAACTGGGGAGATATCTACTGCTTGGTTTCGGGGCACTCCGACTGAGACGGGATTGTTGGTTTGATCGAAAAACGGCAACAGACTAGAATTGGCCGATCGCGGGGAACGCTGTCTAGATTGAGCTAGATACTTATTAGCCTGAGAAGGTGTCTGAGAAGGTTGAGCGATCGCTGGCTGCATCACAACCGGAACTGCAAAAGAAATCACATTCAGCAACAGTAATGAGAAGCCGCCAACAAAAGTTGTTGATGCTTTAGGCATAGTTTTAGGCATAATTTTAGGCATAGCGCTAAACGTAGGGTAAGTATTTCTGAGAACAATTTTCTGAAAATAACCTGAGCCAAAACGCTGCAAAAGGCTGAGGGTGGTGACGAATTTTTTGGGTCATTCAGTTCCCGATCGTCCCTTTTGTTTGTAGTTCTTAATTTTGTTTGTAGTTCTTAATTTTGTGGTTCTTATGAAGAATTATTTAAAATAATAGGGATCACGATTCATACTCATTTCTCGCGGCATTATGTAGAGCAAGGGGCATCTGAGCACACTTCAAATTCGGTTTTGCCTGATCGTTCTTCGCAGTCTTGAAATAGTACTATTCAGCGCAATTCTGTGAGTCTCAAACCTATGCGTAACAGACTTCCGATCGGGTTCATTTTGCTTTTTAGTCTGATTTATATTGGCTTTGGTGATCAGTTTTTGCCGAGTTCGATCGGGCGTTATAGTTTTCAGGCACGGAGTTCGATCGATCAGGTGTTAGTGGGGATGTTTCCTAGTTGGCGACCGCGTACCAACCCCAATGCTCGAACTCAAGAAGCCGTGCGCCAGACAGAGGGCGACGAGCAGAAATCAAATTAGGATTGGGGTGCGGCCATCTACCTTAAATGTAAAAGTCGTTTAACCCAACCTCTAACCCGATAGCGCTTCCAGATGGTTCAACTGATTCAACACGGTCTACTGAAACGCAGAACTGAACATAGTAGCCATTTGCACGTTTTATCAATCTCACCCGTTTGATTTGGTCAGGCTGATAGAAGTGCAAATCGCGTGTCCCTTTCAGCTTCAATCGACCGATACCACATTTATCGGTAAAGGTGATTGATTTTCGGTCATCTGCTAATTTCCATCCAGAAGTCTTGTACTCAACGGAGCGACACTCTTTCTGAAAACTGGGATAGCCTTTCTTGCCGGGAATCTGCTTTTTACAGGTGTCGTAAAACTGTGTAATGCGAATCCGATAAATCCCCGACTTCTCTCGACTCCTGGGCGATTTCCGAGCAAAAAGATTTCCTGGAAATCGCCTTGGTTGAGTGTCTGCTCCTTAGCTGGGCTTGATCAAAGATTCGGGGATCGGGCATTTTGCTTTTAGCAATGCTTCTAAACCTTCTTGAGCCAGCTAAACATGGAGCGGAGATCTTTGCCGACTTCTTCGATCGGGTGTTCTGCTTCGCGGCGACGCATCGCGTTAAACCCGGGTTTGCCAGCCTGATTTTCTAAGACAAATTCGCGGGCAAACTGCCCAGTTTGGATCTCTGAGAGAATCTTTTTCATCTCGGTGCGGGTGGCATCGGTGACGATGCGAGGGCCGCGAGTTAAGTCGCCATATTCTGCGGTGTTGGAGATGCTGTCGCGCATGGTTGCCAATCCGCCTTCGACAATCAGATCGACAATCAGCTTGACTTCGTGCAGGCATTCAAAATAGGCGAGTTCGGGCTGATAGCCTGCTTCGACAAGGGTTTCAAACCCAGCTTTGATCAGTGCGCTCAAGCCACCACAAAGTACGACCTGCTCGCCAAACAAATCGGTCTCGGTTTCTTCTCGAAAGGTGGTTTCTAGAACGCCGCCCCGTGTGCCGCCGATGCCCTTCGCGTAGGCCATTGCTCGATCGCGCGCTTGCCCCGATGCATCCTGATAAACCGCAAACAACGCCGGAACGCCTTGACCCTGCTCGTAGGTGCGGCGCACGAGGTGTCCGGGGCCTTTGGGGGCAACCATCACCACATCGACATTTGCTGGGGGAACGATCTGAGCGTAGTTGATGTTGAAGCCGTGGGCAAAGGCCAACACGTTGCCTTCGCTGAGGTTGGGTTCGATTTCGTGGGTGTAGACCGATCGTTGCACTTCGTCGGGCAGCAAGATCATGATGAAATCGGCTGCTTTGGTGGCATCGGCGACATTGTGAACCGTCAAGCCAGCCTCTTTGGCTTTGGTAGCGGACTTGCTGCCGGGGTAGAGTCCGATGACCACGTTCACGCCACTGTCTTTGAGGTTGAGGGCGTGGGCGTGTCCTTGAGAACCGTAACCGATGATGGCGATCGTCTTTCCAGCCAGTAAGTCTAAGTTGGCATCCGCGTCGTAATACATCCGCGCCATGGGGAATCTCCTTGCAGCAAGTCTTGATGGGTTTTGGAACTCACAATTTTATCAGAAGGGAGACACGGGCAGGGCGATCGCAGGAAAAATCGACGCAGGAAAAACGGAAGAGTTGTGCTGTACAGTGAACCTCGTAAATCTGTACAAGGTGGCGATCGTCATGCCCACACCCAAAAACAGTCTGACCCGTTTTTTTGGTGAATATTTTATTTATCTGCTGCCTTCAGCATTTATTGTTTACCTGGTTTTGGAGTCTTATCAAATTGATTTTCGTCCCTATTATGTTGCAGGCAAAGCAGTGCTATTTGGGTTAGATCCCTATTTAAATCACGTTAATAATTATCCAGAATTTTATACACCTATTAATGCCAATGTGTCTCCAGGGTCGGGATTTATCTATCCACCTTTTGCGTCTTTGCTATTTGCACCCTTGGCTTTGTTGCCTTATGTGAATGCAAAAGTTTATTACAGCGTAGCGATTTTGTTGATTTTGTGGCTGTTGTTGTTTGAGCTAGTTCGCTATAGTCGATTTGAAACAAAGGGTGATTCTTTGCTATTTGCAATGGGTAGTTTTCCAGTGTTTGCTAACTTTGAGAGAGGGCAAATCGATATTTTAGTTTGCTATCTAACGATTCTCTCTTTTCTGGTTTATCAACGCCGTCAGCCTCAAGCTATTTCTGGGTTTCTTCTAGCGCTTGCCTGTTGTATTAAGCTGTTTCCTGGAATTGCAGTTTTCTACTACCTTTACAAACGAAATTATAAATTAGTTGCCTATACCTTTGGCTTCATGGGCATTCTATTTTTGGCTCCGATCGCTTACTTTGACACATCTGTTTATACAAACTATGGGAAGCGAATTATGCCCAAAATTTTTGGGGCATTAACCAGCCCAGTGGCCATTAGTACGCACGGTCAACAGGTGGTCGATCGAGTGGTCAAATCCTTCGATAGCAACGGCTTGAGAGTGACCCACGACTTTGTGCACGGGTATATGAATCCCTTTCTGAGAAACAACCTAGGAGGGTCGATCGTGGTGGGAGCGATCGCCTTTGCAGTGTTGCTATATTATTTGCGCCACAGTGCGATCGGGCATCAATTTTTCTCGGTGATGACTTCTATTTTTCTATTTAATCCTCAAACCTGGATTATGGGATTGGTTTGGTATATTCCCTTCTTTGTTTATCTATTTAACAAAGCCAATCATCTAGGCAAGTTTGTGTTAGTTTTGCCCCTATTTATGCCACCCTTCACAAATAGTAATGGCATGTTAGCTTATGCGATCGTGCTGGCATTTGCGATCCCCAAATCAAGACATCGCCTACTAGACCCCTCCCTCAGCACAGAAATCCGCAATAATCCCCTCTCCCAGAGTGGGAGAATCGCTCTGGGAGAGGGGGTGAGGGGAATTGCAGGCATCTGACATTTATTTCAGTCTGTCTACTTAGCTCGGTTGCAAACTGTCTACTAATGCCGAAATTGCTGAGGGAACTTGCTCTGCGCCCGTTTGGGTGGCGGCGATCAAAATCATGCCGACATCGGTTGGTAGCTGACGAACTAAGATTGTGCCGCTCACTGGCTGGCTTTTGCTGGCGATCGTTAAGCTGCCCGTCCAGTCCATTTTGATGCCGCCTGGGATCGCTTGCCATTGTGCTGGCTGAAACCCCTCGCCCTGCTGAAAAGCCGTCTGAGCAATCTTCGCTAGGGCATCGTTGATGAAGGGCTGAGCCCCGTTTTGCAAGGCAAGTTGACTCTGCGATCGCACCAGCACCGTATACGCCAAACTGCCATCGGGCGACTCGATCAGCACCGATCCCGCCAGAGGGCTGACCACAAAATTTGCAAAATCGCTACCTTGAACCGTCCCTCTGGGTCTTTGTATTCACCACTCACGGGCAGAGGCGGCGCACTCGAAGCCGGCAAAACGGGAACCCCTGGAGCGATCGGGGCGATCGGGGCGATCGGGGAGATCGGAGTCGGCGCAACTAAAGGGGAAACCGGGAGTGACGGAACGGCTGGGGGCGAAGCAGAAGGAGCGATCGGGGAAACCGTTGGAATGGGAGCAACGGGAACCGCAGTCGGCGGAGTGGGAGGAGACGACGGCACAGAAGGGGAGGCGATCGTCGGCGGCTCTGCTTGGGCCAGCGTGCCTAACCCGGTGAAATATCCAAGGCTGGTCAGCGTTGCAAACGCCAGGAGCAAAAATCCAATCAGTTGACGATTCCATTTCATACCAGATCTCCTACCGACCCAAAATTGATGGATTGTTCGAGCCGAAGACACCCGCGATGCAGCCAATCATCAGGGTGGCCAAAGTTGCCGCCCAGAGAGCCTTCCAGCCTAGCTCACTCAGGTCTTTGCGCCGCGAGGGAATCAGGCTGACAAACCCACCCACAAAAATGCCGACGGACGGCAGATGAGCAAACCCACAAAGCACATAGCTGACGATCAGCAGGGAACGATCGCTGATGCTCCCTTGTTCAGACAACACCGCCAACTGCTGATAGACCGGGATTTCTGTCTCCAACAATCTGCGCCCAATCAACACCGACGCTTGCCAAATTTCATTCCAATTCAGCGAGATGCCCGTGAGAAAAGTCAGTGGCACAAACAGCGCACCTACAATATTTTGCAGCGTCACCACTTCAAAAATTAGACCAAGACGACGCAGGTAAAGATTATTACTTTGCGCCAGAGAAGCCAGGTTGCCAAAAAACAGATTGACCAACGCCACCAGTCCCAAGATGGCAATGAGCAGGGCAGCAATGGCGATCGCCAACCTCACCCCATCCAACGCGCCCGTAATCACGCTTTCCATCGCATTGGTTTTGGGCGTTGGGTCTTCTTCGGGTGGGGCGGGCAGACTGCCAAGGGTTTTGGGGGTTTCTGTTTCAGGGACGAGCAGTTTCGAGATCACAAAACAAGCCGGAATCGCCATAATCGATGCAGAAACGAGATGCCCGGTGATGTTGGGAAAAGTGGGGCGCAGCAGTTGGGCGTAGAGTGCCAAGACCGTCGAGGCGATGCTGCCGTAGCAGGAGGTCAAAATTGCACAGAGTTCGCTGCGGGTCATGTCTGCCAAAAGGGACGCACCACCAGTGCCGACTCGATGCCGACAAAAATATTCGTCGCTCCGCTCAATGCCTCAGCGCCACTCAGATTCATGGTGCGGCGAAAGAGTTTGGCGAACAGGTTGACGATCGGCTGAATCAGCTTGAGATTGTAAAACAGAGACATCAACGCCGAAAAGAAAATGACCGAAGGCAACGCCCGAAAGGCAAAAATGTAGCCCAAATTGAGACTATCGGGGCTGAGACGATCGCCAGCCACGGGCACATAGGGCGGAGTCACGGCGCGGGCAATCCAGCGGCCAGCGAGCACAGGCCCCGGCACACTGGCAGGGTTGGGAACCAGCAAGGGGCCAAAAATGAATCGAGCGCCCGCTTCTGTGGCATCCAAAACAGCGTTGACGTTATCGTTGACCAACCTCACGATCGTGCGCGTCAGGGGAAAGGAGAACACCAACAATCCCAGTACCAATTGCAGTGCTAGCCCCCAGATCACCACTTTCCAGGGAATGGTGCGCCGATTTTCGGAACCTAACCAGGCAATGCCGCAGAGGGCAAAAATTCCAACAAAGGACAAAAGATTTAACCAGGTCATTTTATCGATACCGACCGATCACATCGTTCAATCTGATTGTCAGCAAGTCTACCAGCATTCGGATCGAGTCTTGCACAAGATTCACTTTTGAGGGTTTTGCTGAGTGTTTGTCTGAGACTTTAGCAGGAATTTCTGAGATGGTATATCCTGCTTTTTTGGCCAGATAAATTAGCTCAACATCAAACGAAAACCCGGTTAATTCTTGTTTAGCAAAGAGCATTTTGGCAGCATGTTTTTGGAAGCCTTTTAGCCCTGCCTGCATATCGCTGTAAGAAAGATTGAGCAACTTGCGAGACAAAAAGTTATAGACTTTGCCCGCAATTTTGCGACTTAGTTTCAAGTCTTTGTGGTTTCCCAAAGTCAAGCTGCGGCAACCGATCGCCACTTCAGAATATTGCAGCTTTTCAATCAACAAATCTAAATGATCGAGGGAATAGGCTAAGTCGCTATCTAAGTAGCAAATATAGTCGCCTTCTGCGTAGTCAATTCCCCAGCGAATGGCCTGTCCTTTGCCAGCGCGAGGTTGGTAGGAGAGGAGTTGAATCTGTCGAGTTTTGGCTAAATGAATCCCAGCGGTGATGATTGATTTGGTGCGATCGGTTGACCCATCATCAACAAAATGAATTGATAGTTAGGATGTTCTTGAAGATAGGCTAAAACAGCGTGAACCATTTTGTGGATGCAGGCTTGCTCGTTGTAGACTGGCAAAACCACTGAAACTTGCCTCGGAGCGATCGATTTTTCGACGATCGATGTAGCAACACGATAGGAGGGACGATCGGGCGCTTCATGCATCGAATGGTAGGTCGTCTTTAACCTGCGACGGCGAGTACCGCGCAAATGAATCAATTGAACCCAAGCTTCCAGGGGGTTCCATGTTCTTTTCATCCAAGCAACCATCCTACCAATACGCCTCAACACCACAATTATTTGCTCTCAGGAGCACCTAGCCAATACGATACAAGCAAACGGAAGCAGGTGAAAGGGTCATCACAATTCCGATCAGGTCGCCTTGATTCGCTCAACAACAATTGCCCTTTCCAGGGGGATATTCTTTGCGATCGCAGATAAGTTACGACTTAAGAATTTAATTTTGTTTTGCGCGTTGCTACTTTTTCAAATCATTTAAGAACTCTGAAGCCGGGTCAACACCAGTCACCAAAAGAAAGTCCCTAGCTCGTGTACAAGCAACATAGAGAAGATGTCTTTCGGTGTTGTAAACGTCTTCAAGATCGGACTCGTCAGAAACACTCTCGATTCGCTCCTGTAGTGGTAGAACTTCGTCATCGCAAGCCATCACGACCACAGCGCAGAATCCACCTTGCCATCTTTAACACCTCTACTGGTAGTAGACCATTGGAAATTAGAATTAAAGCGAATTCCATAGGGTGGATCAATGTAAATACACTGCACCTTTCCCCGTAGCCCTTCTCGCTCCGCCAAACTCGCCATCACCTGAAGGCTATCGCCCAAAATCATCCGATTCGTCCAGTTGGCATCGTGCTGATAAAACTCCGTACTCGTCGCATCCTTCGGCAACCCATTCAAATCAGCAAACAAATCAAACTGCTTGTCTTCCGTTTCCGTTGCGACTCATCATGGCTAAAGTTTTCGACTTTTTTAGAACCGTTAGATTTGGGTTGGCGTGGTGGCATACAGAGTACTTTCGATAACTAGGATTGAGAAGAAGACCGGAAAAACAGATTGATGAATTACGTTATCGAGGAATATCTTGGGCTTGCGGTTCTGAGCCACCCATCTCTTCCCCCTTTGGGTCATCGCCTACGAGTCGCTCGGCAAACTCAACATTCTCATACAGATCCGCTAAGGCAATTTCAACCTGCACGGTCGCCAGCATAACCTTCGACTCCAGACCGTTGTACTCCGTAAACAACCATTGATTCGCACTTTGCTTTACATACTGCTCCAAATGGGGCTGAGACTGATCGATCAAGAGATACTCCTGAAACGTCTCGATCGTCCGATATGCCGCAAACTTTTCACCCCGGTCATAAGCCTCAGTCGAATCAGACAACACTTCTGCAATCACGATCGGATTCATCACTGTGTCTTTACGTCCCGGTTTTAGCTCCACAGGTCGCGGCACAATCATCACGTCAGGATAAGTATAAATATTAGGCTCAGGAATCCACAATCGCTGATCAGCGAGAAACAACTGATAAGGCTTGCGATGCAGCCCCAAGCTCAAAGCCACTGTCAAGGCCCGAATCAATTCATTATGAGTCGGCGTACCTCCTGTCATTTGAATAATTTCTCCATTGCGGTATTCACTGCGAGTTTCTGACTTAACTTCTAGATCAAGATACTCATCGGGAGTATAGGTTTTAGTGGGTAAAGATGCGATCGTCATCGTAAATCTCTCCTATTTATTTCGCTGCCTCTAAAATCAAACGCTCAACCACCTGATTAAATTCTGACTCAATTTCAAACACCGCACCTGCGGATGCGCATCCGCCACCCGACAAAACTCCGCCTCCCAATCACCATCACACACGACCCAGTTAATTTGACATCGCCTTGGATCGGTCTACCATCGAGTTTCCTTCGAGGTTGTGAAACTGACATGGGCCGTTGAACCCGTGGGATTGTAAGCATCCAGAATCGCCTTAATCGGACGATCGCCCACCTGATCTTCATCGATCGCCGTCTTGATACGATCGCCAATGTTGCAATAATCGTGCCGTCTCTGGAGTCACTCGCCAATCACTCGAATTTGGTAGTTGTCGCCAAATTGCAACCTGTTCTCGAATGCTATTAATGATTGGGGTCGGATCGTACTGCTGTATTTCTGTAGATAATCCGTCTCCATCAAAGAGAACGAGTTCCTTCTGGATGCCCCGACCCTGCCTCCGTTTCTTCGGTTTAGGAATTGGCGTAATAAACTCAGCACGCCGCCTTCTACCAACAATTTGATTGGTTGGCTGTCCATCTTCATCTAGCTCCCAATGTTGCAGTGGGCACTGGTAAGGTGAATTCAAAATGGGTCGATCGAAGAATTGTTCTGTAGGTGAAGCTGACATTACTTCGGTTTCCTCCGCCGATGCTACTGTGCTTTTTACTGAACCGCGTGAATATTCTGCCTCAATCCTCTTAACAACAGCCCGGACAGTTTTAAGTTGGCAACGGTAGAAGGATGGTTTCAGCCTTCGCCTCAAAAACTGTCCGGAGTATTGGTATTATCAAACCGCAGAATGCTATTAATCACTATCCAAAATTACTTTTCATTCCTCATCTTCTGCCATTCTGATAGCGCCTCAGCATTAGAGGGTTGACCTTTTTGCAATAGTACGACTCCATCTTCTACCTGCAAAACTCCATACTCGCGAGTTGCCACCAGCTTGTCTAGCACAGGCACGATCGTTGCAAAACTGCTGCGTGCATCCTTAAAGGCTTTCTGATATTCCTGCAACTGCCAAAGATCAGCAACTGCATACTCAATTTGAATAATCCGATTGCGATCGTCGCGAATCTGCAAAGCTGGCAGACGAATGATTGCTCGACGAGAAGACAACTGAGGAATTAAATGCGTGGTTGCCGAAACGCTAACATGATTAGGAACATTACGAATTACATGGTTGATATGAGCCGCGTGCTCCCATTGGCGAGCGATCGGAACAAAAACCCACGGACGAATCGAATCGGGAATCATAAACGACAAAGAACGATTGGGGTTGCTAACGATCGTTAACACAATTGACAACGCTAAACAGAATCCCCAAAAACGACGTACCCTTGGCGTAAAGACCGCTGGATTGTTTGCCCACCAAAGAATCGCCCCATAGAAAACTCCGGGGACGACTGCCAGGGCATAGCGCAGATTGATCGCCAATGCTGACACTCCAGATTGAGCAAACAGCGACAAAAGTGGGAAGCCAGCCACCAGCCAAGCGGGAGCAGACATAGCAGGCACAAAAGCCAGAGGCAACCAGTGAGACAGTAGGTAGCCGACCCGGCGATCGACGGGAGTCAAAATGCTCGATAGAAGCGCAATCGGATTCGTAATCATGCCCCACAATACTTCTAGTGTAGTTGGGTCATCTCGATCGACAAACTGCCGAAAGCGAACGGCCATATAAAGACGAGGATTATCCTCAGAAATCTGAGGCATAATCAAACTCGTCACGATCGCCACGTAGCTAAAACTCAGCAGACACAACATGGCCCCTAGGCGCGGGTGTCTTCGGCTCACTAGCAGATAAACACCCACCCCAAACAGCATAATTCCCGCATCTTCACGAATGCCCAAAACCAAAATAGCTAATACCCAAAACCAGCGCCAGGACTGTTTTTCGAGCGCCAGCAACAAGCCAAACATAAACACTGGGATCTGACACTGCTCATAAAAATTAGCCAACGTCGGGCCAATTACAGCGATCGTGCATAGTAACTTCCCATGATCCATAGGGAAAGCTGTGGCGCTAGATAGTGTCTCGCCAAGGCATAGAGCAATAGTCCGCCGAGGGCCATCAACCCCACCTGCAAGACCACCAATGTTGCAGGATTGGGATACACAGCATACAACGGCAACCACAGTAAAAAATTTGGAACTAAATGCTGCCCCAAATGCAAAAAATATACCGTAGGAATCACTCCATCCGCCATTGATGAAATGGAATTATTAGAAGTCAGCGAACTCTGAAAGAAACGTCCGTGCAGGCTATTCCAAAACACTTGATTAAACAGCCCTTGATCGTAGGATGTATAGAATGTGAAATAGCGATGCAGCGAAATCAGCAACACAATGCTAAAAAAAATCGCCGCCAGCCAATAGGCACGCTGTAAACCAGGATGGCGATCGTGAGGGGTCAAAGACTGCACAAAATCAGGAATTTTCAGAGAGGGCATCAGCAAAGATGAGGATAGAGAGAGTTACGATCGAGCGATCGTCCCAAAAGATATCACGATCCTGAGCGCTTGGGGCCTGCCACCTCGCGATCGCAGATGTAGCCGTACCCTAACCGTGGGAGCAGAATTGAGACAGGGCTTTCAAGCCTCCCACATTTTTTCTGTAATATCCTGGATTGATTCACCTACCGACTTTTCCCATGCTCGATCGACCCGCTGAACAAACCTGGAAATCTCCCCCCGCGCCGATTGCACAAATTCTAGAAGCGCCTCTGCCGCCCACCGTTTCCATCTCCCCTGATCACCAATGGCTGATAGAGCTAGAACGATCGTCGTTGCGACCGATCGCCGAACTAGCAGAACCCGAACTCGGACTGGCTGGCGTTCGCATCAATCCCAAGCTCAACACACCCGCTCGGTATCATCCCGCCTTCAGTTTGCGGGTGAAACCTTTGCTCGGCGGCGTGCCTGAACTGATTTCATTGCCTCCCCACGCCGGAATTGGCTATCTTCACTGGTCGCCCGACAGCCGCAAACTTGCCTTCACCCTGCTACAAGCAACCGGGCTAGAACTGTGGGTGATGGATCTCGTCGATCGCAGCCCGCAACGCCTCACAGAAGCCACCCTCAACGCTACCTATGGCACTCCCTATCGCTGGATGTCTGAGCAAACACTTCTGTGTAAGATGATCCCAGATAGCAGAATGTCGCCGATCGCGCCGCCGATTCCCCTTGGGCCGATTATTCAAGAAAACTTGGGACGCAAAAGTGCCAATCGCACCTACACAAATCTGTTGCAAAATGCCCACGATGAAGCACTGTTTGAACATTATTTCACCTCAACTCTAGAGCAAGTCACCTTAGACGGTCGCCAGACTCGCCTGGTCAATGCCTGCCTGATTGAGGAAGCGCACCCCTCACCCGATGGTCGGTTTATCTTACTCAAAACCCTACATCGACCTTTTTCCTATCAGCTTCCTGCGAGGCGGTTTCCTCGCTGCATTCAGGTGTTAGACCAGGCGGGAATGCCCCTGCAAACGATCGCAGATCTGCCCTTGGCCGACCAAATTTCTACCAAATTTGACGCAGTGCGACCAGGGCGAAGACACATTGGCTGGCGCAGCGATCGCCCTGCGACTCTCTACTGGGTTGAGTCCCTCGACGATGGCGACCCGACTCGCGATGTCCCCTTTCGCGATGCTGTGTTTGACCTAGAGGCTCCTTTTACCGATGCCCCGCGCCAGCTTTGGCAGTCAGAATATCGGTTTCGCCGCCTGCTCTGGGGGCGGGAAGACGTAGCGCTAGCCTGGGAAAGAGAACACGACCATCGCCAACTGCGCCTCTGGCAAATTAACCCCAGCCAGCCCGATCGCCCTCCCCAGCTACTTTGCGCTCGCAGTTTTGAGGATCAGTACAGCGATCCGGGAATGCCACTCCTGACGATCGGGATTCACCATCGGAGTGTTCTGCAATTTACGCCCGATGGCAACGGTTTCTATTTTGCAGGTCGCGGCGCGTCTCCGGCAGGGGTTTACCCATTTCTCGATCGTCGAGAATTGCACACAGGCAGCGCACAGCGTTTGTGGCAGTGCCAGCCCCCCTATTTTGAATCGATTCTGACGCTATTAGACGACGATGCCCAAACACTGATTACCTATCGCCAATCGCAAACCGAGCCGCCCAATTATTTTGTGTATCACGGGCGAGACAGCCAGCCTGTGCCCCTCACCGCTTACCCCGACCCCGCGCCGGAGTTGGCCGGAATTTACAAAGAAGTGGTGCAATATCAACGGGCAGATGGGGTGCAACTTTCGGCCAAGCTTTACTTACCTGCGAATTATGAGGTCGATCGCGACGGAGCACTGCCGACTATTTTTTGGGTCTACCCAGCCGAATTTAAAGACAAAGCCCTCGCCGGACAGATGACCACCGCAGAAAATACGTTTAGCCGTCCGAGGGGTGCTTCTGCGTTGTTTCTGCTGACTCAAGGCTATGCGATTTTAGATGATCCCAGTTTGCCGATCGTCGGCGAGGGCGATGCAGAACCGAATGATACCTATTTAGAGCAGTTGATTTCTAGCGTTGAAGCAGCCATTGACTATCTAGTTCACCGAGGTGTCAGCGATCGCAATCGTCTTGGTATTGGCGGACACTCTTACGGTGGATTCACCACTGCGAATCTCTTAGCGCACACAAATTTGTTTCAGGCAGGAATCGCCAGAAGCGGCGCATACAATCGCAGCCTTACGCCCTTTGGCTTTCAGGGAGAGCAGCGCAATTTTTGGGAAGCCACCGAAACCTACACACAAATGTCGCCCTTTACCCACGCTGCCAAAGTTGACGCTCCCTTGTTGCTAATCCACGGCGCAAACGACAGCAACCCTGGAACTTATCCAATTCAAACTGAGCGTCTATACGAGGCACTCAAAGGGCTAGGGGCAACGGTTCGTTGGGTGTCTCTGCCCCTCGAAGATCATGGCTATCGGTCTCGTGAAGGGGTTGGGCATGTGTTGTGGGAAATGGTGGAGTGGTGCGATCGATATGTGAAAAAAAATGAGGAATGAAGAATGAGGAATGAACATAAATGAGTTGCTGAATTTAGGTCGTAGAATGCTACATCTTCGACTTTTGATCCGCTTAGTTGAAGCTTTTTAGTTGAAGCTTTGAGACCTCCATTCAAGAGTCGAGAATCTTAAGTAGCAGGGTGAAATTAAAGCTAATCTAGATGCTGGGTTTCGACTGCGCTTCAACGCTCCTGATAGGGGAGATTTTGAGCATTGAGCGCAGTCGAAATACGTTTTATAAATAATTCTGCTTTCCTACTTATTGATTTCAATTTATTGATTTCAATTTATTGAAGCCAATATTCATTCAGGTAATTGTTTCCTCAAGAGAATCAATTCAACGTCTGACTTTTATCCTTCATATTTCATTCTTTGCCTCTTATTTTGTCCTTCCTATTTCATTCCTTTTCATAGGCAAGTTTTCCAGCAATATAAGTAGCTCGAATTGCCCGATCGTCGCCCATAATTATCAGACTAAATAGTTGATCGGCCAGTTCACTGAGTGATGTTGGAGTAGGAGACTGATTGCGAAAGGCTAAGATTGGAGTCGATCGAGGGTTTAGGACAATAAAATCTGCTTCTTTGCCCACATCAAAGTTGCCAATTTTATCATCTAAGCAGAGCGCTTTTGCTCCTCCTAAGGTCGCTAAAAAAAGTGCTTGAAAGGGGGAGAGTTTCTGTTGACGAAGTTGGGCAATTTTGTAGGCTTCGTTGGCAGTTTGCAGCATTGAGAAACTGGTTCCGCCGCCAACATCGGTTGCTAGCCCAAGTTTAATGGGTGCTGCGATCGAGGTTGCTTTTTCAATTTTGAATAAGCCACTCCCTAAAAAAAGATTAGAAGTTGGGCAAAATGCGATCGCTGATTTTGCTTCTGAAAGTCTCTCAAATTCAGAATCGGTGAGTTGAACGCCGTGGGCAAAAATTGATCGTTCTCCGACAAGCCCGGCTCGATCGTAAACCTCTAAATAGCTATCACATTGGGGAAATAACTCTTTGACCCAGGCGACTTCGGCCATGTTTTCTGACAAGTGTGTGTGAAGATAAACGTCGGGGTATTCTGCTAAAAGTTTTCCAGCTAATTGCAATTGTTCATCTGTAGAAGTGGGGGCAAAGCGAGGTGTAACTGCGTAGAGAAGTCGTCCTTTTTTTGTGCCATTTTTCTATCAATTGTTTACTTTCTTGATAGGAAGACTCAGCCGTATCTCGAAGAAAATCAGGCGCATTGCGATCCATCATCACTTTGCCAGCAATCAGGCGAAGATTTCGACGGTTTGCTTCTTCAAAAAGGGCATCAACCGATTCGGGATAAACAGCAGCCAAAACTAAGGCTGTAGTGGTTCCATTTCTCAAGAGTTCATCTAAGAAAATGGCAGCAACTTGTTGAGAATAAGCTGAATCTCTGAATTTTCCTTCTGTTGGAAATGTGTAGTTTTCTAGCCATCCTAAAAGCTGTTCTCCGTAGGCAGCAATCATTTCTGCCTGAGGAAAATGAATGTGTACATCAATGAACCCAGGAGAAATAAGCATGTCAGGATAGGAGACGATCGCCAGGTCTGAGTATTGATCTTTTAGGGCAGCATAGGTTCCAAATTCTTTGATTTTTCCATCTTCTAAAATCATCAATCCATCGGCAATATAACGAACACTTTCTAATTCAGAAACATAAAAAGGATCGCCTATAAAATCTATAAAAGCACCTCGAATTGCTTTGAACGATCGAGCAAAGGACGGCACAGTATGAGTAGACATGAGGCAATTTTATGATGATTTGTGACGATAAGGAACGATCGCTTCTCCACCCATGAACATTCATTGAGGGAGATTGACTACGCTATATGGAATAGGGCCAAACGTTCAATCTTTTCTGTAGGGGCTGTGAGTAGCAAGCAGCGATCGATGAGACCGTATATCAAGGCACATCATAGCTTCGGTCAAAGTGGATACATTAGGTGGATACATTACTCTAGAGCGAGATGTAACGAACTGGCTTATGACCGCAAAATTATGACCGCAAAACTATGATCGTAAAATTGCAGTAGAACGATACGAACCCAGCCCCCAACCCCATGCAATCGTGAAGCAAGCTGATCCCTATCTCACTCTCACAATTAACGGTGAAACCGTTCGTCTCAAAGAGGTTTCGCCCACCACAACCCTACTGGAATATCTGCGAAATAGTGGTCGCATCGGCACGAAAGAAGGCTGCGGAGATGGCGACTGTGGCGCTTGTACGATCGCTCTGATTGCGTCAGGTTCCGATGGCAAGCCGCACTATCAGGCGATGAATAGCTGTCTGATTCCGCTGGGGTCGGTGGCGGGGCGAGAGGTTGTCACGGTTGAGGGGCTAAGTCAGGGACAACTGCATCCGGTGCAGGTGGCAATGGTGGAAACGGGCGGATCGCAGTGTGGCTATTGCACACCGGGGTTTGTAATGAGCATGTTTGCGGCTTATTACGATCGCACTCTCAAGGATGCTTGTGTGGAGGGAAATTTGTGTCGCTGCACGGGCTATCTGGCGATTCGTCGAGCCGCCCAAATGATTGCGGAGGATCAGCCCAGCGATCGCTTTAGTGAACGGCTAGAACACACAAACTCTAATTTGAGCGAGATCAGCTACGGTGTTAGCTACAATGGTAACGCTCAACACTTCTACCGCCCAACTCAACTTCAGAAAGTGTTGCAGATTTTACAACAAAGTTCTAACGCAACTCTGATTGCTGGAGGAACAGATTTAGGATTAGAAAT
This sequence comes from Leptolyngbyaceae cyanobacterium CSU_1_3, assembly GCA_012034655.1. Classification (GTDB taxonomy): domain Bacteria; phylum Cyanobacteriota; class Cyanobacteriia; order Leptolyngbyales; family Leptolyngbyaceae; genus JAAUOZ01. The sequence goes on from JAAUOZ010000022.1 coordinate 42,504, forward strand.
TAGTTACCATCGACGAGAGTTTCCAGTTATGGTTTCGCTCGAAGCGGTGACAGAATTGCAAGCGCTGGAAGAAACGCCGGATTTTGTTAAAATTGGGTCAGCCGTAACGCTTAGTCAGATTGAAGACAACCTGCGCGGGGTGTTTCCAAGTTTAGATGAAATGCTCTATTGGTTTGCGGCGCGGCAGGTTCGCAATCGAGCTACTCTGGGGGGCAACCTTGGCACGGCTTCTCCGATCGCAGATCTTCCTCCCGTTCTGCTGTCGCTAGATGCTGAGTTAAACATTGCCAGCCTCGCAGGTGAGCGCACGCTGCCCCTGGTGGATTTTTTTAAAGGTTATCGACAAACCGATCTGCAACCTGGAGAGGTGATCGTGTCGGTCAAAATTCCTAAGCACCAAGGAGCGCATCGTTTTAGCCAGTCCTATAAAGTTGGCAAACGGGGAACCGACGACATCAGCATTGTCTCGGCAGCTTTTACGATCGATCTTGATGACGATCGGCGCATTCTGCAAGCACGACTTGCCTATGGTGGCGTGGCAGCAACCCCAGCACGGGCGATCGCCATCGAAGCCTTCTTAGTCGGCAAAATTTGGGATTTTGCCACGGTTCGGCAGGCGAAACTGTTGCTGAGAGAGGCATTCACGCCACTGAGCGATCTAAGAGGCAGTGCCGACTATCGCAACCGCTTGGTCGCTAACTTATTTGAGAAGTTTTTTGTCGAATTCAGTCCAAATGAGGTCAAATCATGAGTGTCGGCGATCGCAAAAATCACGAAAGTGCGGCGGCCCATGTAAGCGGCAAAGCCATCTACACCGACGATCAGCGCCTTCCTGCGGGGATGCTGTCGTTGTTTCCGGTGTTGGCCACCCACGCCAAAGCTCGGATCACCAAAATTGAAGTGGCTGGAGCCTATGAAGTTGAGGGCGTGGTCACGGTGCTGACGGCAGACGATGTGGCAGGAGTCAACAACACAGGTGTGATTGTAAATGACGAAGTGCTGTTGGCGACGGATGAAATTAGCTATTGGGGGCAGGCGATCGTTTGGGTGGCGGGCGAAACCGAGGCAGCCGCCAGGCTAGGAGCCGAAAAAGTCGTCGTCGAGTTTGAGCCGTTGGATGCCATCCTGAGCATCAAAGACGCGATCGTCGCCCGCAGTTTTCACACTTCGCCCAAGGTGATTCGTCAGGGCAACCCGGCAGAAGCGTTGGCAAATGCTGACTTTTGCCTCGAAGGTGAAATTGAGATGAATGGGCAAGACCACTTTTATCTCGAAACGCAGGCAAGCTGGGTGATTCCGGATGGCGAGGGGCACTACCAGGTGTATGCTTCGACCCAGCACCCGACCGAAACTCAAATTGTGGTGGCGAGGGTTTTGGGCCTCTCAAATAATCAGGTCGTTGTCACCTGTTTACGCATGGGCGGCGGATTTGGCGGCAAAGAATCTCAGGCAAATCCCTACGCGGCGATCGCGGCGATCGCCGCCCAGAAAACCGGCCGCCCCGCACGGGTGAAGCTCAGACGACACCACGACATGATTTTGACGGGCAAACGTCACGGTTTTTTGGGACAGTACCGTGTTGGGTTTCAGGCAGATGGCAC
>JAAUOZ010000023.1 GCA_012034655.1 Leptolyngbyaceae cyanobacterium CSU_1_3
TACTAAGTAGGTAGGTGGAATTAAACTTAAGACCCTCATCCCCTAACCCCTGCTCCCAAAATGGGAGAAGAGGAACCCATTTTTCTCCCCTCGCCCGCTCTGGGAGAGGGGTCGGGGGTGAGGGCTAATGGCAGGCATCTGACATTTAATTAAGTCTGTCTACTTATCGCTTGCGATGAGAGTCGGGTATGTCACGAGAGGTCTTAATTTTTTGAGCGTCACTTTTTTGACTTCTACAAAAGTAGTGCCAGAATAGGTGAGTTGGTATTCGCAAAACCACATGGCATTTAACCCCGATCGTGCAAACTCTCTCCATACCGACGAAGACGCTGATGAGGTCAATGCGCTTCTGACCTACCTCCAACAGCAATCCCCAGAAATTTTAGAACGAATTGCCCGTGCAGTCAGCCCTCAAGTCAAACAAGTGATTTCTCACAATGTTCAGGGATTGGTCGGGGTTTTGCCTGCCGAAGGATTTGGGGTGAAAATTACGACCGATCGCGACAATCTCGCCAATCTTTTGGGGTCTGCCATGATGACGGGCTATTTTCTCCGTCAAATCGAGCAGCGTATGGAGCTAGAGGCATATATTCCCACCTCCTTTACTTCCGATCGGCTTCAAGATTGATTGAGTCTACCTCTGTGCTCGTACAGGCTGCGTCGCGCCAAAATATTGCCCTAGAACCCTTGAGTGCTGAGGTTAGTTTTGGTTCGCTGGAAATGCCCCCGGACGAATCTTGAGAGTTTGAGTCTGATTATTGCGAATCACCTCAACTTCTAGGGGCATGCCGATCGTACTAGACTCCACCTGCGCCTGCACGTCTGAAGCTGTCTTCACCGGCGTTGTATTCACCTTTTGGATCACATCTCCCTGTCGAAGTCCGCCTTGAGCGGCTGGGGAATTTTCAATCACCCGCGCAATCAGCACGCCTTGATCTTGGTTGACCTTGCCCTCTAGCTCTTTATCGCGGTTATATTCCTCTCGAATCGTCGCCGTCAGGTCTACCATTTGATGCCCAAATAGGGATGCTCGACGCGACCTTTCGTAAAAAGCTGCTCAGCCACTCGTTGGGCTGTCTCTACAGGGATTGCAAACCCTAGCCCTTGGGCATCTGCTCGAATGGCTGTGTTGATGCCGATCACGTCACCCCGATCGTTGAGCAGCGGCCCCCCAGAATTACCCGGATTGATGGCTGCATCAGTCTGAATGAAGTTGACCCGCTTATCGGGCACACCCACCTGGCTACTAGAACGACCCGTGGCGCTGATAATGCCTGCTGTAACGGTGTTGTCGAGTCCGAGTGGGTTGCCAATGGCGATCGCCCACTGCCCCGGAATCAGGGTCGCAGACTTGCCCAACACTACGGTTGGTAGATTGTTCGCGTCAATTTTGACGGCGGCAACATCTGTTACTGGATCGACCCCCACCACTCGCCCTTCAAAGGTTCGCCCATCCTTCAGCCGCACCTCCACGGTATTAGAACCTGCCACCACATGGGCATTGGTGATCAACCGACCATCGTTGGTGAGAATAAACCCTGACCCTGTGCCCCGTTCGACTCGATCCTCTGGGGCGGGTAGCTGGTCGCCAAAAAATCGCTTGAAAAGTGGATTGCGAAAGGCTTCAGGAACCTGACTATTGACCCGTCGGGCTGAATCAATTCTCACCACTGCTGGGCCCACTTTCTCGACGGCGGTGGCAATAAAGTTGGAATTGTTTGCGCCGTCGGCTGAGAGGGTGATTTTGCCAGGAGGGGCAGAAATTGCTTGCAAAGCTGAGGGAAAGCCCTGGTTCAGACGATCGTTGAAAAAGCTAGTTCCCAGCAGGGCGGCTCCCCCTCCGATCGTCAACAGAGAAGCCGCGATCGCCAGTTGCTTGAAGGAGGGAGTCATAGGTTCGATCACTCTATACAGCCATACTTTAACTCGGATCGATTCAGAACGTGGTGATCCGTTTCGGGTTCAAAATTCGCGCCTCATTTTGAGATACACTCCTTAAGGCATAGGGTTATTGGTCGTCGAGCAGTTAAAGAGAGTTATGACGAAGTATCGGTCTATCTTGGCTTTGGTTTTGGCGTTCGTAGCGGTCTTCTTCATTGGGTTTAGTCGTCCTGTTTGGGCGAAAACCAAGGCAAAAACGCCAACCTATACGTCTGAGCAAATTGCAGAAATTCAAGCATATGCAAGCGATGTAGCAGCAATGCGCGATCGCATGTCAGAACTTCAGGCGTTGATTCAGAAGGAAGATTGGACATTTGTGCGAAATTTCATCCACGGCCCATTGGGTGAATTGCGGTTCAAGATGAGTTCAGTAGCGCGAGACCTGCTCCCAGATGCTCAGAAGCAAGCTCGGCAGGTGGCAACAGATGTGTTTAATAATTTGGTAGGCATCGATCGCGCCGCAGAACAATCAGATTACAAGCTGGCAGTTCGCAACTACGGCTTGGCAATTCAGAACTTGGATCAGTTTTTCACGCTGATCCCCAAAGCTTAGGAACGTGGATTCAATCATTCCGTCCACTGCAAGGTTGTCTTGCCCTCACCCCAACCCTCTCCCAGATTGGGAGAAGGGGTTAGGGGATGGGGGCGAAGATCTCGGCATTCATCAACCCACATTTCTTTGCTAGAGATCTCCGTATCTCTACGACAATCTCTTATTCCTCTAGGGGTGGCAGTTCCTCCAAAATGGTGAACCGAACATGGTTGAGGGCTAGGTCGCCGATCGATAGGTCAAACAGATCCCCGATCGCAACTCCACCCATTCTGAGAGACTCGAAAGTGATGCCTTTACCAATTTCTGCATGAAACCAGGGTAGCCCCATAAAAAATCGAGTTGGGTAAGGGCCGCGCTCAACAATATCATCGGGGTTAGACTCCATTGGCAACCAGCCAAACCCCGGTACATAGAACTCAATCCATACGTGGTTGTAGTCAGGTTCGAGGGGAAGGCGTTGTCGTTCGGGGTAGGGGGGGCATTTGTAGCGACCCACCGTGCGGCAGGCGATACCATTCAGCCGAGACAGGGCCAGCAAAACACCGACATACTCGCCGCACGAGCCAATGCCCCGTTCGAGCACAACATCGGGCGAGTCGATGTGCGGCTTGATGCCATAGGACAACCGATCGTACACATAGTTGCGAATCTTCAAAATCTTTCGCAGCAGATTGGTTTCGCTACCGATCGCTTCTCGCGCTGCCTGTTGAATGATGGGCTGATCCATTGCTAATTCGTCATCATCAATGAGGTAGCGCGATCGATAATCGGCAGTCAAGCTGGGTGCTTGATCCACCCATTCTGGGGTGAGTTGATATTTAATGCCTCTTACTTCTAGAAGTGCCTTCCAGCCAAAAATGTGGCGTTCGTGGGAGGTGAGGGTGTCAAACTTAAACACGGCGACCCGTTGTCCTTCTTGCACTTCTTCGGTGAAGGGGATGCCGATCGCCTCCACATGACGAACTTTTTGGCGATCGGTCTGAGCAGGCAGCGAGATGCGCCACTCCAAATCTGCCAGACTCACTTCGTCTAAGGGCAGCAATTCTTCTACATAGGACATCTCGACCAGATAGCCATTCGAGAGGGCAAATCGCCCAGCCGGGTTGTAATGAAAGTCTAGGGGATGGATGAAGGTGCGATCGCGGTAGGCTAGCTCGTGGCTAGGATCTTCGTTGGGATTGTCTCGAATATAAACTTCCTCGCTGGCGTAGGAAACAAAAAGCGTTTGCTGTTGGGTGGTACGATCGGCGAGAAACGCTAACCCCGTCGGATTCTCGAACGGTGTTAGCACGCTGAAATGTAAGGCTCCTGTGGCTCGATCGAGGCAGTAGACGGTTTGCTCGGTGCGATCGCAGAGCCACAGTTCTTCGTCGCGCACGGTCAAATTGGTCGCGCCAACCCCAGGGAGCGGAAATTGGGTGATCTTGCGCTGAGTTGTCCGCTCGTAGATCAGGATGTAGCCCAACTTTTGAGATGTGATGTAGATCGTAGACTCCCACACGCCCACCCCATCCACCGGATAGGGCAAAGTCACAAAGTGTTGAGGAGTCATATCATCAAAACGACACCAGTAGACCTGCTTGTCTTGGGCAAACCAAATAGTGTCACCCGAAATGGCCAGTCCCGTCGCTTCCACAAACGGCTCGGTACTATGAGAATTAAGAATGGTGGTGTTGTCTGTGGCAGGATCAATTTGAGTCAAGAAGCCTCGAATCGAATCGATCGCGAGAAGTCGATCGTGCCAAACCGCCAACCCATGTAGCGCGTAGACGGCGATCGGGCGGATTGTTCGCATGGGTAAAGGGGCGACGCTAGAGAGGAGTTGTTCTGAAGAGATGCTGAAATTGAGCATCGGAATTTTGAGTGCAATCCGTAAATACAGAACATCATAGACAAAAGTGCCGCAAGATAAATGTATTCAGAGAGTCGCTCTGAGAAACTAAGGTTTGAATGAGAATTAAATAAACTGTAAGGCTTTGGATGCGCCCTCACCCCCGCCCCTCTCTCCCAATCTGGGCGAGGGGAGTCAGAAAGAGTCGGGTTCCCCTCTCCCAGATTGGGAGAAGAGTTAGGGGATGAGGGCGAACCCAGGCAATCAAACTCACAAGTTATTTAATTCACGATCCTAAGTAACCCGTAAAACTGATCAGTCTCTTCCTGCCCTCATCCCAGCCTTCTCCTTCAAAAGAATTTCATAAAGCTGGCTGTGATCTCGCGAAACTACTGGGGAACTATTACGGTTGTCAGAGTTGCAATTAGGTTGCCATAGACGGCTAAACAAAGGGTGCGTCCTGAATTCTACGCAGAACGGCCCGATCGTCCCCTTCTACCTACGTAACTCTGCCTCAAGATCCACCCCATCTTTGCAGGCGCTTTCGCATGACTTCGCGCAACCGACAAAAACTTTTTCTCTCGCTCCAGATCAGTCTTTTCTGCCTATCGATCGCCCTTCACCCTCCTCAGAAAGGCAACGAGCGCGTCAGTGCCGCAGAAATTTCGTCGTCTCAGATCAGCAAACTCGCCAACGGTAGCCCCTCTCAGGCAGACATTCTGAGCTTAAAAAGGCTGGGCACGCCCGTCGTCAAGGTACTGAGCAGCGTCGCTCAAAATGATCAAGAAAAGCTGAAAGTGCGCCTGTTTGCGATCGGAGTGCTCGGTGAGATGGGAGTCGATGCCAAGTCTGCCGTGCCCACGCTGGCTCAGGCAGCACGCGATCGCAATGCCTCGATTCGTCTGAAAGCGATCCGAGCTTTGGCGGAAATTGGCCCCGTTGCCAAATCCGCCATTCCCGATCTGTCTGTCGCCCTCAAAGACACCGACGAGCAGGTGCGTCTGGAGGCAGCCAACGCCCTGGGCAAAATGGGAGACGCAGCCAAAACTGCCGTTCCGTCACTGGTCGAAGCGTTGAGCGATCCACGGCAAGCCGTGCGGGTGAGTGCGATCCACGCGCTGTCGAGCCTCGGAGCAGAGGCCAAACCTGCTATGGCTGACCTCACCCAAGCCCTGTCTGACCCACAGCGAGAAGTGCGGGTGAGTGCGATCGTCGCCCTGGGCAGATTGGGCGAAGCGTCAAAGGGAGCCGTGCCCATGCTGGCTCAGTCTCTCAATGACCCCGACAAAGACATTCGTCTCAAAGCAACGACTGCCCTAGGAGTATTGGCACAGAAGCCAGCGCGGCGGTTCCTGAATTGGTTAAAGCACTGCGACACCGCGATCGCGACACTCGATCGTTTGCCGCGCTCACCCTGGGCAAAGTTGGATCTGGGGCAAAGGTGGCCGTTCCTGAATTGACGATCGCTCTGTCTGATCTCGACAAAGATGTGCGTGGCTATGCGGCAGTAGCCCTAGGAAAAATTGGGCTGGAGGCAAAATCTGCCCTGCCTGAACTCGTAAAAACCCTCAAAGACGAGAATTCGGGGGTGCGGCTCAGTACGGCATTGGCGATCGACCGCATGGCGGGTGTGCTGCAAGACAAAGCTCGATCGCTCAACAGTGATGAATTGTCTGAGGTCTACACCAACCTCGAAAAAGCCTTGCCCGTGCTGTCCGATCCTAAGGCAGACTTTAGTGATGAGGTGTTGGCGGCGGTGCGACGATCGTTGAGCGTGCTCAACAATGAGAAAGACTCGCGCCTGTTTGAGCGCGTGTTTGAGTGGGGTCGGGCAAATCCAGCGATCGCTGGGCTGGTTCTCTATCTGATGGCCATGCCGACATTGTGGGCGCTGATTCTTTTGATCCGTCCCCTTTGGTTGCTCAAACTCAATAACGCCCTCAAACCCTACACTGATTTTGAGATTCCTAGCCCTCTGGGTGGCACGGTCAAAGTGCCGTTGCGGTTTGTGATGTTTGTGGGTTGGTTTCATTACCATCCGCGTGTGTTAGATGCCTGGGTCTGTCAGCAGATTGACGTTGCCCGTGAGGCCTTCGCCCACAAAAATACGGTGAGCGATCGCCGCGTTTATATTCCAATTCCGGTGGTTCTCGACGGCAACACCGTCGCGGAATTGTCGAGTCAAGATTTGCACACCACATTTTGGGATGGTCGCCAGTGTTTGCTGATCTGGGGCGAGGGTGGCATTGGCAAAACCAGTTTGGCCTGTCACCTGGCTAAATGGGCAATGGCGGATGATAAAGCATCGCGGCTCTGTCGCCATCGCATGTTACCCGTGTTGATCGAGCAAGAATTAGACTTCAAAGTCCCTGATGATAAGCATCCCTTTCGAGAAGCAATTCGAGGGCAACTGCAAGCGTTGATCGATGCCTCTGATCCGATCGCAGACGAGTTTCTCGAACGGCTGCTGCGTCAGAGACGAATTTTGGTCATTGTCGATCGCCTCTCCGAACTCAGCGAAGCCACCCGTGAGCAGATTCGTCCTGGCCATCCCGACTTTCCGGCCAATGCGCTAATCGTCACTTCACGGGTCGAAGAAACCCTGGATGAAGTCCCCAAAACCACCGTCAAACCCTTACGAATTGAAGGCAATCGGCTGTCTTCTTTCTTGGAGGCATACCTCACCCAGCGCAGCAAACGAGAATTGTTTACTGATTCTGAATATTTTGATGCGTGCAGTCAACTCTCTAAGATGGTCGGTCAGCGCAACATTACGGTGCTGTTGGCCAAGCTCTACGCCGAGCAAATGATCGCCAAAAAAGAAGGCATTGCCGAAGAAAATCTGCCCGACAACATTCCCGATCTGATGCTGAGCTATCTCAACGAACTCAACCGCGACGCTGCCGAAGACGAACCCGACAACCTCACCGTGCACGAAGATGCCAAAATTGTCGCCTGGGAATGCCTCAAGCACTACTACCGCCCCACTCCAGCTAAGCGTGAAACAATTCTGGCCGAAATGGAAGCTATCACCGGAACCACCAGCGACGATGTGAAGGCTAGATTAAAGCACTTAGAAAAACGACTGCGGGTAATTCAAGCGATCGGCCCGGCCCAAGATCAAATCTGCTTTGCCCTCGACCCTCTAGCAGAATGTCTCGCCGCCCTGCATCTAGTCGAACGCTACAGCAACCAAAAAAACCTTTGGGATTCGTGGCTACACCTTTCTGACTCGATGCCCGGTGCACCCGAAAGTATCCAGGGATTTTTGCTGGCCATGCGAGACTGCTGCCTGACACGAGCGGCTGAGATCGACGTGCCCGACTACGTTCTAGAAGAATTGGGGAAACGAGTTGGGCTAAGTGCCGAAACCCTCCGCAAAGCCCAGGTTGACCAACGAATGCGCCGTCTGACTCCTCAGCTTTCGACGGGTGACACCCTGCTGCGCCTCAATGCCATTCGCGAACTCGGAGAATTGGGCCCTGCGACCAAAGCCGTTCTGCCCGCTCTAATTCGAGAATTTCAAGACAAAGATTGGCAGATCCGCCGCGAAGTGGCCAAGGCGATCGGGCACATTGGCCCCGACGCTCGCACGGCCATTCCTGCTCTGGTAGAGCGATTGCGAGATGACGATCGCCGGGTGAGTGCAGAAGCGATCGCCAGTCTGGGTAAGTTGGGCACGATGGCCATTCCCGCATTGATTGGGGCGCTAGAGTCGAAGCCCGCCCATATTCGCAGTACTGCGGCCTGGGTGCTGTCCAGCTTCAACTCGACGGCCAGAGGAGCCGTGCCCGCGCTGACGGCAGCCCTCAAAGATGACGATTGGCAAGTGCGCTGGGTGGCGGCTTACGCTTTAGGGTGCATTGGCCCCGATGCCAAATCTGCAATTCCCAGCCTGATCGAAGCCTTCAAAGGAGAATACGAACTGGTCAGCAAGGAGGCCAGTCGGACTCTCTGGCGGATCAGCGGCGAGGCAGAAGCGATCGTTGCGGCCCTGGGTGAGATGAGCCACGGGCGTGACGACAACTGATGCCATTTTGGAGTTTGAATTTTAGGTGGGAGAAGGGGAGCTAGAAATCTGGTTCTCCTATCCCTAGGGAGAGAAGGTAGGGGTAAGGGCTTCCGAGCGTAAGTTCCTATACCCAATCAGCAACGCCTCTAAAACAAATTTAACTGCGCGGGAGGTTGTTCTAAGCAGTCCCACGGGAGAGGAGGCACAGAAATGTGGTGGCTTTCGAGAAGATGCTGAAAGTGCCGGGCTGTCTGGGGCGATCGCTCCTCAATCGGGCAGTGGAGGAAAAATAAATTTGCGTTCCGGCTGTGAGCCAACGATCGACCCAGCCGACCCATTCTTCGAGGTAGGTTTGGTTGAGGACACGATCAGGATGGCTGATAAATCGAATCAGACAAAAAGGAGCCGTCACCCCCGGCTGAAGCGGAACCTGTGGTTTGCGGCTCTCAAATTCGATTTGCGGCTCTTGGGCATCAGGCAGGGAGTGATAAACGGGGCGCGTATCGAGCAGCACTCGCCCGATTTGCAACTCTGTGAGCAGGGCATTCAATCGGCTCTGGTGGGGTTCCTGGAACCAATCTAAGTGGCGCACTTCTAAGGCTAGAGGCGCATCGACTGGCCAGCCCCGCAAAAATGTCTCCAAATCATCCCATTGAGTCGGGCTGTAGCTGGGAGGAAGTTGGGCAAATAAAACTCCCAAACGATCGCCTAGATGCTGCATTTGCTCTAAAAATCTGTGCGAGTCTGCGATCGCAGGAGCTAACAATCCTTGATGGGTGATGCTTTTAGGAAGTTTCAGACAAAACTCAAAGCCAGGAGGCGTTTCTGTTGCCCAGCGCGAAACGGTGTCTCGATCGGGAATGGAATAGAAGGTCGTGTTGCCCTCAACAGTGCTGAAGCGACGACTGTAGAGACTGAGAAAATCGCTCGATCGACTCTTCGGCGGAAACAGATCGCCCACCCAGCCTTTATAAGCCCAAACCGCACAGCCCAGCCGGAAATTCATCTCCAAAAGACTCCTGCGAAAAAGTAACGCTTCAACCGTCAGATAGAATCTAAAGCTTACCGAAATCTGAGAACTTGGCTGGCTTTGGTTCCAAAATTTGAGTTTTGGGCGCAGATTTCGCGAAGCACTGTACAATTCCCAATGGGTATCAGAGCAGCAAATATGCGATTGGGAAAAGTCGTCAAATCTAATTCTCACTGCGACTATGTAGTGCAAGTTGATGATGAAATGGATTGCATCGACGCGCCAAAGGCAGACGACTATGGTTTTGGAACCTTCGTTAAACTCGAAACCAAAGATCGGCATTGGGCGATCGGCATTGTCTACAATTCTCAACTGCTCAATCCGATGTTCATGAGTATGGGGCCGCGCCTTTCGAGTGAGCCTGATCCTCTATTTACCCCTGATTTGATCAGCGAAACGCGCACCCTATTGTGGACGGTTTTGGTGGGCAATCTCGAACAAGAAAGCAACGGAGCCTATGGAGTGCAAGGCATTCCTCATGTGGTCGTTCCGGTGAATACGCCCGTTTCGACTATGACCCAAGAAGAAATTTATCACTTTCATCTCAATCAAGAGCGACGATCGCAGTTTTGCTACTACAGTCATCTTTTGCGCTGTGGCGGCACATTCTCAATGCAACTTACCTATCAAGTTTTGCAAGAACTCATTGAGTTCAACCTGTTCAAGGGGGCAGAAGAACGGGCGTTGATTGTGCTTTGCAAAGAATTGGCGTGGAAAAACACGATGGGGGCAATGCGGTAGAGGGCGATCGTCCTCTCCAAACCCTCTAATAAAAAACCTCGACCGAGGCCGAGGTGAATAATCAGGGTGCATCTACCATTCCTCTATCCCCAATAGTAGACTCCCAATCCGGATAAACCTGAAAGAGTCTCGCGAAAGTTCTACGAACATTTGCTGAGAATCATTGACTCATTGGCTGCACCATCATGAATTCGGACAGCCCTAGTCCTCTCTCTAGTCCGAGGGAACAAGACTTCTGGCTCTTCTCCCCAGGCAGAGGGGTTTGGGGTGAGGGCAAGAGCTTAGTGAGTCGCAACACCCGCCCGGACGCGAGCCGTTCCGATCGGCAATCCTTCCTTGAAAGCCGTCACTCCAAATACCTGGTTCAACGCACCTGCGGCTTCGGCGGTCAGCGTTACTTCTACACCACTGAGCACCAGGCGATCGTCCTTGGGAGCAAGCGGAGGAGTCACTCCGGTGATGCCTAAATTAAACAAAGGCGCACGGAAAGCTAGGCTGTCGTTGACGGTGACAAGTCCAGTGAGGACGGGCTTTTCGCCCAAGGTGCTGATGATGAAATCGGTCAACTCAACCGTGGTGTTTCCTGCCTTGAGCGACAAACCGCCCCGGTGAATGATCTCAGCTTTGACCGTGCCCAAATCGATCGCGCCACCCGAAATGGGAAATGAAGCCACACCCTTGTCTAGCGTTCCGCGACCTACAACCCCCGGCGCAACTTGCAGAGACACCAGCGCGTTCACAAAATCAGCACTCAGTTGCACAGAAGTTCTGCCGCCTGTGAGGGGTTCTGTGGGAGCAGCCGAAGCTGGAGTTCCAAAGCTAAGAACTGCTACGAGAGAAGCAACCCCTGCCACTGCTTGCCATTTTTGACCTAGAAAACCCATGTGATTTCTCCTTTGTTGTGAGATGAGCAGACATGCCATCGATCGAGGAATAAGCTCCAAAGAACAGCGATCGCAGCGACTGAACGATCAGACGATATCGGTTTGTTACAAGTCTTCATATCGATCTAAGCTCCCAGTTGGTCTAGGAAAAAAGTCCTGATTCAATTTGGGAGGTTTTTCCTAGACCGTTCGCGACGAAGATGGGAAATCTGGTCATAGCAGCCAGTTTGTTGCTCGTCTACACTTTAGAGAAAAAAACCTCCTGTGAATCGCTCCATGCAACCGTCGAGTCAACCCTTTTCCTTACTTCCTTATCTAGAATGGATTTTGCTGGGGCTAATCACCCTCAATGTGCTGCTGACGGCGGCGGTTTATCCGACTCCTGAGTTTGCAGGGTTTGCAGTGTTGAGTATTGTAATATTTGGAGCGATCGGGTTTACGTTGCCACGGCAAGCTTACGCCAAAATTCTCTATACAGCATTTGAGTTTGCAATCATTCTGATTCCCAATAGTTTAGATGGTCGCATTCCGCCTGTGCCACTGTTGGGGTTAGTGGCAGTGATTCGTAGCTGTCAAATGTTTCGAGTAACGGGACGGTTGATTGTTGCAAGTCTAGCGTTTTCAGTTTTTCTGTATAGCGTATTTTTTCGCAGTCAAACGGTTTTGATGACCTGTCGATCGTTGGGTCAAATTCAACCCAAATTTGAACAGCTAATTACCAATCCGCTTAACTATCAACTGAGTTCAGCATTATCGTTTGGGTTAACGCTGATATTCGCCTTCCCGTTGATCTATGCATTGTTAGCAGAACGTCAAAGCCGTGCCCAGCTTGCAGTTGCCAATTTCCAACTCAGGCAATATGCCTTACTGGCTGAAGAACGGGCAAGTCTGCAAGAACGCAATCGCATCGCCCGCGAAATGCACGATTCCCTCGGACACACCCTCACCGCCCAAAGCATTCAGCTAGAAAATGCCCAACTCTTTTTGAGAATGCAGCCCGATCGCGCCCACACATTCTTGCTCGAAGCGCAAAATCTCAGCATTCAAGCCATTCAAGAAGTGCAAGAATCTGTGCAAGCCTTGCGCGCCGATCCTTTAGGCGGAAGAACTTTGGAGGCGGCGATCGCAACCCTGATTAACGAATTTCAACGCACCACAGGCATTACGCCCGACTGCCAAATTCGCCTGCCCCTGCGACCTACCGCAGACATTAAAATTGCCCTCTACCGCATCACCCAAGAAGCGCTCACCAATATTTGCAAGTACAGCGAAGCAACTCAAGTCACAATCCAATTGCAGGAAATCGACAGCACAATCATCCTCCGAGTTGAGGATAATGGAAAAGGATTTCACCTTGAGCAGAACACAACGGGCTTTGGGCTGCGAGGAATGCGCGAACGAGCGATCGCCCTCGGTGGGCAATTTAACCTCGTCAGCCAACCCGAAAATGGATGCCAGCTAACCGCCTCGATTCCGCTTCCTGAGCTACTCTTATGATTCGAGTTCTATTGGTGGACGATCAAGATCTAATTCGCGAAGGCCTCCGCAGTTTGCTGGAAGCCAAGCCAGATCTCACCGTGGTGGGAGATGCCGCCAACGGACAGCAGGCGATCGAGCAACTCCCGATGCTCCGGCCTGATGTGGTGCTGATGGATATCCGTATGCCGATTATGGATGGGGTGGCTGCCACTAAGATTATTGGGCAAACTCACCCGACCATCAAAGTGCTCGTGCTGACTACGTTTGATGACGACGAATATGTGGCTCAGGCAATGCAACATGGGGCTAGGGGCTATCTGCTCAAACACACGCGATCGGAGGAGTTGGCCCAGGCGATTCGGGTTGTGCATCAGGGCTATACTCACCTGGGGCCGGGGTTGTTTGAGAAGGCGATCGCGCTCCTTCAGCCTGCCTCTACCGTTGCCAAAAGTTTGCCACCCGAACTGATCGAATTGACTCCCAGAGAGCGGCAAGTGCTATGTCTGATCGCCAACGGAGCCAGCAACCGCGAAATTGCCAAAGCGCTCTACATTTCTGAGCGCACGGTTAAAAACCACGTCACTAACATTCTGAGCCGCTTGAATCTACGCGATCGCACCCAGGCCGCCCTGTTTGTCAGTGATTTTTTGGCGCTACTCAGTGAGCCACCCTAAATTTTACTGACCCAATTCTCCGAATCGATCGCGATACTGTTGCAGCAACAATGCTATTTCTTGTTTTTGCTGCTCGGCTTGCTCGGCTCGTTGGCGTTCTTGTTCGGCTCGTTGGCGTTCTTGCTCAAACATTTGATTGAGTTGGGCAAACGAGAAAAAGGGATCTCCATCGGGGCGATAAAGTTGCAGTTCTTCAGCTAACTCAAACCGGATTTTCAACCTGGGACTCACCCACCCCTCGATCGCTTCGATCGCATCCAAAAATCCATCTTCAGAGCGGAGCCAACCCCGCAGTTGATTGCGATCGGGATCATATTGATAGTATTCTTCTACGCCGTGGCTGTTATAGAACAGAAGCTTGCGCTCCATTTCGCGGCGCGTGTTGCTGGGTGAGAGAATTTCAAACACGACCTGCGGTGGCACATTGTTCTCTTTCCACTGCTGGTAGGAGCCACGATCGCCCTTGGGTCTTCCAAACGCTACTAGGGCATCGGGGGCAGTGCATAGGATGTTGTTGCCTTCGATCGGATACCACAGCAAATCACCCGCCACAAACACATTGGGGTCTTCGGCAAACAACCATTCCAGATTTTGTTCAATGACGACAATCCAATTAAATTGCTTTGTGTTGTCTGCCATTGGCTTGCCGTCACTTTCTGGATAAAACACTTCAGAGGAAGTGAGTATTTGTTGCTGAGTGGTCATGCCCAAAATCCTCGCTTGCAACTCGATCGAATTCTCCTAGTATAGAACCTTTGCATTACTCTACAATTTTTGCAAATTTAGAGGATGTTTGAAAAGTATCGTTCTGGCCTTCACCCGCCCCAAGCTGGAAGTTGGAGCTAATCGAACAAGTTCTTTGCCAAGGTACTGAAGACCCGATTTTAATTGGCTCTTAGTCCCTTCAGGAGACTTCGCACACCCAAGGAGTCAGACCCTCTAACTTTAAGGAAGTTAGATGATACAAATCCTTCACCAGCCGAGAAAGTATGTCAAGTTTCTTTACCTACAATAGATAGTGCCTATGCTGGGATGTAGATTCTCTACCTGACTGACAGACTTTCCCCATCAAAGCTAAAATTAACACCATGGAACAAGAAGTCATCACCCTGCTCTCTACCCGCGAAATTGACAAAATGCGCCGCGCTGGGCATCTGGCAGCGCAGCTACTCAACCATCTTGAACCCCTTGTTAAACCGGGTGTCACGACCCTACAACTCAACGATGAAGCCGAACGTTGGACGCAAGCCCACGGAGCCAAAAGTGCGCCCTTGGGCTACCACGGCTTTCCTAAGTCGATTTGCACCAGTGTGAATGAGGTGGTTTGCCACGGCATCCCCAACGCCAAGCAAGTGCTCAAAAGTGGGGACATCATCAACATTGATGTGACGCTGATTTTGGAGGGTTATCACGGTGATACCTCCAAAATGTATTTTGTGGGCGAACCGTCACCTGTGGCCAGAAGGCTGGTGGAGGTGACTGAGAAGTGTCGTCAGCTAGGCATGGATGAAGTCCGTCCGGGGGGGAGAATTGGCGACATTGGGGCAGCAATTCAAGAGTATGCAGAATCTCAGGGGTTCTCAGTGGTGCGCGATTTCGTGGGGCATGGCATCAGCAATATTTTCCACACTGCGCCGCAGATTCCCCATTATGGCGATCGTGGAACTGGCAAAAAACTGCGCCCTGGCATGGTGTTTACGATCGAACCCATGATCAACGAAGGAACCTGGGAGGTGAAAGTTCTCAAAGACAAGTGGACAGCCATTACCAAAGACCGTAAGCTTTCGGCCCAGTGTGAGCATACCTTGGTAGTGACTGAGAGCGGTTACGAGGTGTTGACGCAGTGCTAAGGAAAGAGAGTCAGATAAAATGAAAATCTTGGAGGGTAGTCAAGATGCCTGTCTACCCTGAGTTTCTGGGCAACTACGGGGCGCTTGCCCCTATATGCCATCATTCTGATTCAGCAAGGCTCCTCGCTTTTGAGGAAGTTTGAGGAAAGTGACATCATCAAGCGCGACAAAGGCGACTAGTTGAGGGTTTCTGCTTGATTAGGTTTGTCTTTGCTGGTATTCACGATTTGCAACCGTAGTGCAGTGCGAAATTCTGCATCTAGATAGTGCTTTTGCAGAATCTGCCATTGCTCCCATGCCTGGGCAGTTTTTTGGGTAAGCTGGTTTGCAACCGTCGGACAGCTTTCTTGGAGAGAAACCTTCAACTGGTTTGCAAGATAGTCTTGAAGTACTGTGCTGTCTTGAATCTGCCCCAACACTTCCTGAATAGTTTTGAATTCCTCAATTCGATCGCTATAGCGGGTGTCGTAGAAGTCTACAAACAGTTCGGTCTGGTAGCGAATGCGCTTCATCTGCTTGCGGAGATCATGCAGCACGAGACTATGTTGAGCGAGAAACTCGTGGATGGCTTCTAGGGGAACTGAGTGAACGATCGCGCTGCCATTTTCAAACGTTGTGCCTATAAGCCAACCTGGATGCAATAGAATTTTACTGATCAAAGGCAACAATAAATCGGGTAGAACTTCTAAGATTGAAATTTGGGCGATCGCTTCATGGTTGGGTTGTTCTAGCCATTCTTCAAAGGCATCTTTGAGATCTTGATATTTCCCACTTTTGAGGGTGTGCTTCAATTCATCAAACTCTTGTTTGCGCTGCCGGTGCATTTTTTTGAGCACCGTTGTCATTGCTTCTTGCTCAATGGGGGGGAAATTGGTTTGGGCTTCCAATTCTGCTTGCAAAACATCTAAATCTCTCACGGCTCCTAGAGCGTGGGCAATTTTAGAGAGGCGGCGATCGCTGGCTTCCTTGGGTAGTTTTATGGTAAACCCAAACACTTGAATTGCAGTTCGCAGGCGGCGAATTCCAACGCGCATTTGGTGTAAGCATTCAGGATCTTGGTCTTGCAAAACCTCTGCTTCGTGTTTGACAAACTTCTTGAAGTGCTTGGCGATCGCCCGATGAGTAAAGCTATCTAGAGTTTGTAACTGTGTCTTTTTTTCTGCGGTTGTGGTCATTTTAGTGGACTGCAATAATTAAGTAATACTAACAATTTATGAAAATCTGAAAAGATTATTCTCATGCTCCTGAAATATTGTAGAAGATGTCTCTAGATAGTGTTCAATAACGTTGCATAATGTAATTATTTTTTTTCTAACTATCATACCTTTTTGTGTGTTTACTAGAAATATGAACGATCGCTAAGCGTTTACAACTTTATTTAATTTCCGGTTTAACTATTTGTTTAACTATTTGTTTAATACGTGTATAAATAACTGTGTATCAATCAATGTCCTAATTAGCTTGGCTGGGCATCTCGGCAAGAATGTCATTTTGTAAGACAGATTATTTTTTGTAGCGTTAATATTCCGATCGTCCCCCACGATCGCTAGGGCGGGTGTTCCTATCGATCGATTCAGTCTCTGGTCAATTTCTGTCCAATGCTTCTGACCAATGCGCTCTGGGCTAAAATTTCAATCCAAAGTTGAGATCTTTTTTGCTTGAGATAAAAGAACTATTCCGGCTCTTCATTAGTTCTTTAGTTTCTTTCTCTATGATTCTTAATCATTCCTTTGAACAGGGCGGCATCTTTAGAAGTCACCCTAGCCTTTCAGGTTTCATCGATCGCATGTTTTTCTTCATCCACATTCATTAAAACTATGACCACAGTTTCTCAACGACAACCAAAGGTCTTAGCGCGGTGGGAGCAATTTTGTAATTGGATCACCAGCACAGACAATCGGATTTATATCGGCTGGTTTGGGGTTTTGATGATTCCCCTTCTGATGATTTCGGCGACGGTGTTCACGCTGGCATTTATTGCCGCACCACCTGTTGATATTGATGGCATTCGAGAACCGATCGCAGGTTCACTTCTCTACGGCAACAACATTATTACGGCGGCGGTTGTGCCCTCGTCTAATGCGATCGGGTTGCACTTTTACCCGATTTGGGAAGCTGCCAGCATGGACGAATGGCTCTATAACGGTGGCCCCTATCAAATGATTGCGGCGCACTATGTTCCGGCACTGTGCTGCTATATGGGGCGAGAATGGGAGTTAAGTTATCGATTGGGAATGCGCCCCTGGATTGCGGTGGCCTATTCGGCTCCGTTGGCGGCTACGGTGTCTGTGTTTTTGATTTACCCGATCGGGCAGGGTAGCTTCTCAGATGGCTTGCCGATGGGCATTAGCGGCACATTCAATTTCATGTTTGTTTTCCAGGCAGAACACAATATTCTGATGCATCCTTTTCATATGTTGGGGGTTGCAGGTGTATTTGGAGGGTCGCTCTTTTCTGCGATGCACGGCAGTTTAGTCACGTCTAGCCTGGTGCGCGAAACAACAGAAAATGAATCACAAAACTATGGCTACAAGTTTGGTCAAGAGGGAGAAACCTACAATATTGTGGCGGCGCATGGCTACTTTGGGCGACTGATTTTTCAGTATGCCAGTTTTACTAACAGTCGATCGCTACACTTCTTTCTGGCAGCATTTCCGGTGATCTGTATCTGGTGTACTGCGCTGGGTATTTGCACCATGGCCTTTAACCTAAATGGATTGAATTTTTAATCATTCCATTCTCGATTCTCAAGGGCGTGTAGTAAACACTTGGGCAGACGTATTAAATCGTGCCAATTTAGGATTCGAGGTAATGCACGAACGTAATGCTCACAACTTCCCGTTTGATTTAGCGGCGGGTGATGAGATTCCAGTTATCTCTCTGTAAACTCAGTGATTTAGTGACCTATCTATTTCTGTTGTAGAAATGTAGTTTTACGTTTCTACAACAGTTTTTGTATTTTAAATAACGTGTAAGATTCTCATTTAGTAATTTATGTATTTTTCTAATCTCATTCTCATTAGACAATTTGATTAAGCTCTGTAAATTTCTACTGATTCTTCATGAGTTCTTCAGGTTTTTTCTTTATTCTCCTTTACATACTTGCACATTCATTCGGTGGTCTAACTCACGCAAAGCTCCCCATTCCATCTGAGTTAAAGCCCTTTTGGGATGGGGCTTCTTACCTTTATTTAGGAGAAAACTATGAGCCTTGTAACAGAACTCATTCTAAATGCAGACAGTGAAGCTCGGTATCCTGCTCCGAAGGAAATTCGCATTTTTCAGGACTTCTTAAAAACTGGAGAACAGCGGATTCGGATTGCTTCAGTTTTGGCAGAAAATGAGCAGCGAATTGTGCAAAATGGCAGTGCCAGATTTTGGGAGCGCTGCCCCGTTACGCCCAGTAACAGTGGCAACCCGCGCAAGACGGCTTCTTGTCAGCGCGATCAAGGCTGGTATGTGCGATTGGTTGCCTATTCAATTTTGGCAGGCAGCGAGCAGCCCTTGGTTGAGATTGGGACGCTAGGAATTAAGGAGATGTATAACTCTCTTGAAATTCCCCTCAAAAACCTGGTCGAAGCAATGCGCTGTATTAAAGAAGAGGCGGTTTCTTTGTTGAGCGCTGAAGATGCAGTTGAAGTTGCGCCCTATTTTGACTACATCATTCGATCGCTGTCTTAGCGCTGACACGATTTGCACAACAATTTGCACAACGATTTGCACAACTCGCGCGCACAGATTACACACAGTTAGCATAACTTTTTGGAGATTCAAATCATGCAAGATGCTATCACCGCTTTGATCAATTCGTCGGATGTACAAGGTCGCTATTTGGATACGGCAGGGGTAGATCGACTGAGAGCCTATTTTCAGAGCGGAGATCTGCGATCGCGCGCAGCAATTAACATTAGCGCTAATGCCAATTCTTTGGTAACTCAGGCAGTGGCAAAATCGCTGATGTACACCGATATTACGGCTCCGGGTGGCAATATGTATACCTGTCGCCGCTATGCCGCTTGCATTCGCGATATGGACTATTTCCTGCGCTATGCCACCTATGCCATGTTGGCGGGCGATCCTTCCATCTTAGACGAGCGAATCTTGAACGGACTGCGCGAAACCTATAACTCTTTGGGTGTGCCGATCGGGGCAACCGTGCGGGCGGTGCAGTCGATGAAAGAAGTGACAACTGATCTGATCGGTGCGGAAGCTGGCAGGGAGATGGGTGTCTACTTTGATTACATCTGTTCGGGATTGAGCTAATGTTTTGTCGCTGAGAGGCAACAGTCAGAGCAATGCTGAATGATGAACTGAGAAGATTGAATGTTCATAGTTCAGCATTCTCTGCTTCTATTTTTGAGGAGAAAGAATGAGCATCATTACTCGATCGATTACCACTGCCGATCGTGAGGCTCGCTACCCAAATGCAGGCGAACTTCAGGCAATTCAAGAATTCTTTGAAGCGGGACAATCTCGGCTGCGAATTGCGGCGGCTCTGGCGGCAAATGAGCACAAAATTGTGGAGAATGGGAGCCAGAAGTTTTGGGAGCGATGCCCTGTCACCCCTAGTAACAGCGGTAATCCCAGGTTTCGAGCTTCCTGTATGCGTGACCAAAGCTGGTATTTGCGATTAGTTACCTATTCTGTGATCACAGGTGATGTTGATTTGATTCGCAAAGTTGGGACAAAGGGCGCAAAAGAAATGTATGAGTCGTTGGGAGTTCCGTTGAGAAATGTTGTGGAATGTATGCGTTGTCTCAAAGAAGTTGCATTAGATCTTCTGCGTTTAGAAGATGCTGCTGAGGTTGCACCTTACTTTGATTTTTTGATTCAAGAATTGATCCCTTAAGTGAAAATAGTTTTTAGTGGAGCGATCGCATGAGCATTCATAAAAGCGGTGGCAGTCCTGTGATCTGTCCCCAGCAATATCAGACTTTACCTACTAGCATTATTTCCCATGCAGAACAACACGATCGTGACCTTAAGACCAGCGAACTGAAGATGCTGAAGGATTTTTTCAGTTCTGGTACTAAGCTATTGCAGATTGCGGAAATTTTAACCCAACATGCCGACGAAATTGTCTCAGCAGGAGCCGATCGCATCTTCTTTGGGGGCTTGCCAATGGCTTATCTAGAGCCACCAGCCAATCGTCAAAACTTGCCGGGATATAACGTTCCCGATCGCTTAGTCAATCGCCCCAAAGAGAAGCTCAAAGTACAAAGCGCCACGTTTAATAATCCATTACAAGATGTGTGGCGATATCTCAAAGTGCAAATGTCTGAGAACAGAGAACCGCTTCCAGATGGGTTTCGACCGATCAACATCTCGCGCTATGGTTCTGTGCGAATGCAGCGATCGATGCGCGACTTGGGTTGGTTCTTGCGATATGTCACCTATGCGATCGTAGCGGGCGACTCTAGTATTCTGACGGTCAATGTCCGAGGGTTGCGGGGGGTTATTCCTGAAGATGCCACTGAGGCAACGGTGGTAGCCATTCGCGATATGCAATGGAAGGCATTAAGTTACTTTCAACAAGATGCTGAAGCCAGTGCAATCATCAAACAACACTTTGGTGTTTTGTTGGCTGAATATATTGTTGAAAAACCTGCAAACTATCTCCGACAGGGAGTTTCTCACGATCAGCAAGGGTTGCAGTTGCCAGAAAGCTATGCCCTATCTGCGACCCATCGGCCGAAGTTTGTGATGAAGCCACAATTGTCGGTGACGCAGCAGGAAGCCGTGATCAGGGCAGCCTATCGTCAGGTATTTGAGCGCGATGTGACGCGAGAATATGGCGTATCGCTCACAGATTTAGAATCTAAGTTTAAGAGCGGCGAATTTTCAACGAAAGAGTTCATTCGTCATCTAGCAAAATCTCGCCTCTATCGCAAATTGTTCTATGAACCCTTTGTGATCAGTCGTGTAATTGAACTGGCAGTAAAACACTTTTTAGGACGCGGCTTGAGTGCGATCGAAGAGTTTCAGACTTATTTTGAAACCGTCTCTGAGAAAGGGTTTTCGGCATTGGTTGATGTGCTTTTAGACTCGCCAGAGTATGCAGACTACTTTGGTGAGGAGACTGTACCTTATTTGCGCGGATTGGGTCAGGAGGCGCAAGAATGTCGCAATTGGGGCGCACAATTTGAATTGTTTAAGTTCAGTGCATCGGTGCATAAAGTGCCGCAATTCGTTACGTTGTTTAGCACCTATCCACAGGTGTGGCCCAGCCAACATGTTTATGGATCGGGGCACGATTCCTTAGAAACTCAGTTTGGGGCAGTATTTCCTGAAAATTGGCAGCATCGCGATCGCACTGCCTCCTTTAATAAAGATCACCAACGGATTCTCATCGGTTACAAATCTGAGAATGGGAGTGGAAACAGTCACGCAGTTCTCTGGGGAGCGACTCCGGGATTAGATCATCAACCACTTCTAAAGCTTCGTCACGTTGTTCATGCAAATGGCAAAACGCCCGAACAGGGAGGAAGTGTCGATTCTCTAGTCCAAACTTCAGAGGCCGTTATTCGGGGAGCATATCGCCAAGTTTTTGGGCGAGACATCTACCCCGAACAGCGCGTTCTTGCGGCAGAAAGCAAGCTAAAAAGTGGTGAGATTACGGTGCGAGAATTTGTGCGGCAGTTGGCAAAGTCGCGATCGTTTCGGCAGTTATATTGGGAAACGCTGTATGTGACGAAAGCGATCGAGATTATCCATCGGCGTTTGTTGGGCCGTCCGACTTATGGGAGGCAGGAAATGAATCAATATTATGATGTGTGTGCCCGCAAAGGCTTCTATGCCCTCATTGACGAACTCATTGACTGCAATGAATATTACCAGTCCTATGGGAATGACACCGTGCCTTATGAGCGCTTTATTACGCCACGAGGTTTTGAAATGCGCTTTCACCGAGGAACTGCCTCTAGCTTGCACGATCGTGAAGGCAATCCGTTCTCAGGAGAGCGCGTCTACCACGGCGAATGGGTCAAGGCGACTCTGTTGGCAACCCAGGGGAGTGAACAAGGCGATCGTCCAGAGTTTCGATCAGCTAAAACACATGACGTTGAATCGTTTCATCAACACCCGGCTGAACCAGACAATCACAGTCAAAACTACGATGGAGATTACAAAGTCATCAATGGTGGCAGACCGATCGAAGTAGCAGAATTGCAACCAGAACTGAATCCAATTGAGTCATAAATTTTTGAGTTACAAATTCTATGGCGTTAACTAAATTCAGAAACAGTTCTTGGAAAGAATTTTACCGCCGATTCTTTCGCTTCAAGCGGCTGTCGATCGGATGGTTTGGAGGAGTTCAGATTTTTTCAGGAGAACCCTATGAGCCTCGTCAAACAAGTGATTCTCAACGCCGATGAAGAATTGCGCTATCCCGATCCCGGTGAGATTCGGATGATGCAAAACTTCTTTAAAACGGGCGATCGTCGAATTCGCATTGCGGCAATTTTGGCAAATAACGAACAGCGTCTTGTCGATCGTGGCAGTCGTCGATTTTGGCAACGTTGCCCCGTCACCCCTAGCAACAGTGGCAACCCACGCAAAACGTCTTCCTGTCAGCGCGATCAAGGCTGGTATGTGCGATTGGTCGCCTACTGTGTTCTAGCGGGCAATGATCAACCGATGGCAGAGATTGGCACGATTGGCATGAAAGAAATGTATCGATCGTTGGGCATTCCTCTCGCCAATTGGGTCGAAGCGGTGCGTTGTCTCAAAGAAGAGGCGATCGTGCTATTGGGCGAAGAAGATGCCGCCGAAGCCGTCCCTTATTTCGATCACATTATTCAAGCGTTGGCACTTCCCGGCACGCCCTATTTTCTCAACAATGGCACATCAGACTATTAACCCGGCATCCTTTGTTCGGTCGAAACTCACCTCAGTTGTGTCTTTTGTGGCCAGGTTAATCGTTTGTCACACACTTTAGCTGGCGAAGAGGGGATGGGGAAGCGGTTATTGGTAAGGAATTGACAACCCCTCAAAAAATTCTTGACAGACCCCTATTAAGCGGAGGCATATCCATGACGATCGCATTACAACGCCCTCAAACCGGAGGGGATTGGTTTCGTTTGGTTGATGATTGGCTCAAGCGCGATCGCTTTGTATTTATCGGTTGGTCAGGGTTGTTGTTGTTTCCCTGTGCCTATATGGCGATCGGTGGATGGTTTACAGGAACTACGTTTGTGAGTTCTTGGTATACCCACAGCATTGCTAGTTCCTATTTAGAAGGATGTAACTTCTTGACGGCGGCCGTGTCTACCCCTGCGGATAGTTTAGGCCACTCCCTATTATTTCTGTGGGGACCCGAAGCACAAGGCGACTTCACTCGCTGGTTGCAATTGGGTGGATTGTGGAACTTTGTGGCATTGCATGGGGCATTTGCATTAGTCGGCTTCTGTTTACGACAAATGGAAATTGCTCGGCTGGTGGGCATTCGTCCTTATAATGCGATCGCATTTTCGGCTCCGATCGCGGTGTTTGTGGCGACATTTTTGATCTATCCCCTGGGTCAGTCTAGTTGGTTTTTTGCACCGAGCTTTGGCGTGGCTGCCATCTTCCGATTTCTCTTGTTTGTGCAAGGGTTTCACAATTACACCTTAAACCCATTTCATATGATGGGAGTTGCGGGGGTGTTGGGGGGCGCATTGCTCTGTGCAATTCATGGGGCAACGGTGGAGAATACACTGTTTCAGGATGGTCGCAACTACAACACCTTTGGGGCATTTACACCGACTCAACAAGAAGAAACTTACTCGTTTGTGACTGCAAATCGCTTCTGGTCACAGATCTTCGGCATTGCTTTTTCTAATAAGCGCTGGTTGCACTTCTTTATGCTGTTTGTGCCCGTGACGGGGTTGTGGATGAGTGCGATCGGGATGGCAGGCTTGGCATTTAACCTGCGAGCCTATGACTTTATTTCGCAGGAATTACGAGCCGCAGAAGACCCAGAATTTGAGACGTTTTATACCAAAAACATTCTCTTGAATGAAGGTCTTCGCGCCTGGATGGCTCCTGATGATCAGCCCCATGAGCACTTTGTCTTCCCAGATGAAGTGTTACCTAGAGGCAATGCCCTCTAACAAAACGTGAGTTCGATGAAGCCAAAACTCCTCATCCTCCCAGCCTCCTTTTCCTCAAAGAGAAGGAGGCGCAATAAAAGAATCACGCTTTCAGAGCTACTCGCCTGGGAGAGAGGGTTTGGGGTGCAAACGGCTTGAGCTTTGTCAGTCAATATTTCTCAAATTCAATAACTCCTGATTTTGATATGACTACTTTTTTCGATCGAACCAACATCACCACCACCAAAACCGCCAAAGGCACGACGATTACCTCCCCTAGAGAAGGTCGTGACGAAGCATCGACGGGCTATGCCTGGTGGGCGGGCAATGCCCGATTTATTAACCTGTCGGGTCGATTTTTGGGGGCACATGTAGCCCACGCCGGACTGATTGCATTTTGGGCGGGGGCGATGCTGCTATTTGAAGTGGCGCACTTTATCCCAGAAAAGCCGATGTATGAACAGGGCATGATCTTGATGCCCCACGTCGCGACTTTAGGATTTGGCGTAGGGCAGGGGCGGCACTGTGACGGATATCTTTCCATTTTTGCGATCGCGTTTTGCATCTGATCGGGTCGGCCGTGTTGGGGCTGGGTGGCGTTTATCATGCGCTGCGCGGCCCTGCCAAACTCCCAGGATTCTTTGATTTTGACTGGGCAGACAAAGACAAGATCACGACGATTTTGGGGTTTAATCTAATTTCCCTGGGGCTGGGGGCATGGCTGTTGGTTGGCAAGGCCATGCTCTGGGGTGGCATCTACGACACCTGGCTGCCTGGCGGCGGAAATGTGCGGTTGGTGAGCCATCCGACGTTGAACCCGTTGACTATTTTTGGTTATTTGCTGCGATCGCCCTATGGTGAGGCGGGGTCGATTGTGAGCGTGAATAACTTAGAAGATCTGATCGGGGGACACATTTGGATGGGGACAATTTTGATCATTGGGGGCATTTGGCATATTCTCACCAAACCCTTCAAATGGACAGAAGGCATTTTCGTCTGGACGGGCGAAGCATATCTGTCTCAAAGTTTGGGCAATATTTGCGGACAGGCATTTATTGCAACGGCGTTTATTTGGTTCAATAACACTGCCTATCCTAGCGAGTTTTATGGCCCCACAGTTGCCGAGTCTTCTAACGCCCAGGCATTAGTATTTCTAGTGCGAGACCAAAACTTAGGAGCCAATGTTGCCTCTGCCCAAGGGCCGACCGGGTTGGGCAAATATCTTCAGCGATCGCCCACGGGAGAGATCATTTTGGCGGCGAATCGATGCGCTTTTGGGATGTGCGCGCCCCCCTGGTTAGAGCCACTGCGCGGCACAAACGGACTCGACATCAACAAACTCAAGCATGATATTGAACCGTGGCAAATTCGCCGCGCTGCTAACTACATGACCCACGCGCCCGTCGGCTCCCTCAACTCCGTCGGCGGACTCTCAACCGAAATCAACGCTTTCAACTTTGTGGGCCCTAGAACCTGGCTAGCATCTGCCCATTTTGTCTTTGCATTCTTCTTTTTGGTGGGGCATCTCTGGCACGCCGGACGCGCTCGTATTGCGGCGATCGGCTTCGAGCGAGGGATCGATCGCAACAATGAACCCGTGCGATCGATGGCTGACCTCGACTAAGGAACGTGGATTTAATAAACTGCAATTCTTGTGGGACGGGCATCTTGCCTGTCCGAACGGGTGAGACACCCGCACCACAGGTTATTTAGTCCACAATCCTAAGGAGATTTCTAGCAAAGAAGTGGCCCGCTGTCTTCGACTTCACTCTGCCAGCTTGCGCCCTGAGCAAAGTCGAAGGGCAAAGGTCCGAAGGTAAAGTCTTTTTTAGAAATTGCCTAATCACCGTTCTATGGCCGTTGCTATGCAAAGTGTGACTGATTTTCACAGCCGAGAGGGTTGTTCCACTTCATTTAATTCATAGATTCCAGGGTGCAGGCAAATCATTTACCTTCTAAGTGGTCGCTGATTACAGATGAATAACGGATAGCATTTTCAATTCCGTTATTCATCTTTCCTCCCTAGCTATTCACTTTTTTGATATCGAGCCTATCAGGAGCATTGAACTTATTATGCTTCTACTTGTTGCATCAACTTTTCGATCGTTGCCGCCTTTAATATACTCCACGATCGCTTGGTCAATCGTCGGGCTATTAGTTTGGAATTTTTGGATTGCCATTCGAGACATTGGTAAGCGTGCGGCTCGAATGCACAAAATCCCGTGTTCGACCTGTCAATTTTTTACAGGCAACTATGACCTCAAGTGCGCGGTTCATCCCCAACTCGCCATGACCGACCAAGCGATCGACTGTCTCGACTATCAGCCGCCTCGCACTTCCGTCCTTCACGCCCCCCACTCACAAGGAGCATCCTCTCATGGGACTTCCCTGGTATCGCGTTCACACCGTTGTTCTCAATGACCCCGGACGCTTGATCGCCGTCCACCTGATGCACACTGCCCTCACCGCAGGCTGGGCTGGCTCAATGGTTCTCTATGAACTAGCCCTGTTTGACCCCAGCGACGCAGCCCTCAACCCAATGTGGCGACAGGGGATGTATGTGATGCCGTTTATGGCTCGGCTCGGTGTCACCAACTCTTGGCAAGGCTGGAATGTCATGGGTGAAACTGTGACCAATCCGGGTCTCTGGACGTTTGAGACCGTCGCTGTCACCCATATTCTATTGTCTGGATTGTTGTTTCTCGCCGCCTGCTGGCATTGGGTTTATTGGGATTTAGACTTGTTTAAAAACGAGAGAACGGGTGAACCGGCCCTCGATTTGCCCCGGATCTTTGGCATTCACCTTTTGGCGGCAGGGCTGCTCTGCTTTGGGTTTGGTGCGTTCCATCTGACGGGGGTCTTTGGCCCAGGAATGTGGGTGTCAGATGCCTACGGACTGACCGGGCACATTCAACCCGTCAAGCCTGACTGGGGAGCGAATGGATTTAACCCCTTTAACCCTGGGGGAGTCGTTGCCCATCACATTGCGGCTGGCATTGTCGGCATTATGGGTGGATTGTTTCACATTAGTGTTCGTCCTTCTGAAAATCTTTATCGATCGCTGCGAATGGGAAATATTGAAACCGTGTTGGCGAGTGCATTGGCAACGTTCTTTGTCGCAGCATTTGTCGTATCGGGAACCATGTGGTATGGCAGTGCTACCACGCCGATCGAACTCTTTGGCCCCACCCGTTATCAATGGGATAATCACTACTTTGAACAAGAAATCGATCGTCGTGTCAATGCCAGCCTGGCCGCCGGAAACAGCCGCTCAGAAGCCTGGCAAGCCATCCCCGAAAAGCTGGCATTCTACGACTATGTGGGCAACAGCCCCGCAAAAGGTGGGTTGTTTAGAGTGGGGCCGATGACAAAGGGCGATGGCGTTGCCCTCAGTTGGGCGGGCCATCCGGTGTTTCAAGATGCCGACGGGCGTGAGTTGTCGGTGCGACGCATTCCCAACTTTTTTGAGAACTTTCCAGTCATTCTGACGGATCAAGATGGCATTGTGCGGGCAGATATTCCCTTCCGGCGCACCGAGGCAAAATATAGCTTTGAGCAAATGGGGGTGACGGTTAGCTTCTATGGCGGCAATCTAGATGGGCAAACCTTTACCGACTCGCAAACGGTAAAAAAATATGCTCGTCAGGCTCAGTTAGGAGAAGTGTTTGAGTTCGATCGTCAATTGCTCAATTCTGATGGCATCTTCCGCGCCAGTCCGCGAACCTGGTTTGCCTTTGCTCACACGGTTTGGGGCTTGCTGTGGTTCTTTGGTCATCTCTGGCACGGCAGTCGCACCATTTTCCGCGATGTGTTTGCAGGCATCGACCCCGACCTAGACGAAGAGCAAGTCGAGTTTGGCATCTTCCAGAAGGTGGGCGATCGCGGCACACGGCGTAGGGTTGCAGCTTAGAGGCTGTAGTTGGGCGATTTGATGGGTGGGGGGCATCGCACTGCTGTGCCCTCCGCAGATGGTTTCTGAGTCACGCAACAAGCGACTATTGACCGGGCAACCCAAGAGCCGACAGACACACTGGGACTGAGTTTCGGCTCCGCTCAACTCACGGAGCCGTGGAGGGCGGAGCGAAGTCGAAGCACGACCTCCAAACCTGCAAGCACAAACATTGCTGGGTTAATAAACCTCGATCGTGCACAGTCCATTCAAAATTAAGAAATATAGATAAATCCAAACTTAAGTTACACAATATGAATCACTCTGCAAATTTGAAGATAATACTCACATCCCAGCCCCGCTTTCTAATGAAGTTCTCTTAATAAACTAAAAAACTGTCCTCAACCTATCGAGTCTTAAGGTTAAAAATTAGCATAAAAAGCATAAATTAAGCAGAAGGAGTAATTGCTCGTGAGAATTCTGCTAGTAGAAGATGATGAATGCATTGCAAAAACTCTTGAAACGCTGCTGATCAAAGAAAATTATGCAGTCGATATCGCAGTCAACGGTGAAGCAGGCTGGCGCTATATCGAAACATTTTCCTATGATCTGATTTTGCTAGATGTGGTGTTACCCAAGCTAGACGGCATTACACTTTGTCGCAAAGTTCGATCGCACCACTACCAAACCCCCGTTTTGCTGATCACCGCCCAAAACTCCAGCACAGAGCGCGTGATCGGTCTAGACGCAGGCGCAGACGACTATATGACCAAGCCCTTCGATCTGTTAGAACTGCTGGCTCGAATGCGCGTCTTGTTGCGACGAGGCAACAGCACAGTTGTCACTCTTTTAGAATGGGACGATCTAAAACTTGATCCTGCGTCTTGCAAAGTGAACTACGGCGATCGACCGCTCCATCTCACACCCAAAGAATATCGCCTGTTAGAACTCTTTTTGCGAAATCCGCATCAAGTCTTCAGTCGCGGCAGAATTTTAGAACATTTGTGGGGCTGTGAAGAGAACCCTGGAGAAGATACAGTTACAGCCCATATTAAAGGGTTGCGCCAAAGGCTCAAGCAAGTGGGTGCGCCGACGGATCTAATTGAAACAGTGTATGGCATTGGCTACCGCTTGAAACAGCTTGCTGTGCCTAAGTCTGCGCTCTCCAATTCTGCTAGTAAAGTCCCGCTTGAGAATGATGATTCAAACATAGAGGTTACTCCTATAGATGCAGAAGAGCGATCGCAAAAAACAAAGGTTGCCCTAAAAAAATTATGGGAGAAATTTAAAGTTCAAAATCACGATCGATTACAGATTTTAGAGCGGGCGATCGATGCCATCCAAGCCAAAAATTTAGACTCAGAATTACTTCAACAGGCAAAATTATCAGCCCACAAATTAGCTGGAGCTTTGGGCATATTTGATCTCCACGAAGGCTCTCGACTGGCCCTAGCGATCGAACATGCCCTCAAAGCCGAAGCCGCCCCCGATCACCCAGCGCTCTCCCGTCTGATCGAAAGCTTGGGCAAAGAAGTTCGACGCGGTTCACCCGACGATTCCAGACCAATTCTCAGCCATTGCTGCCCGCTATTGGTGATTGATGACGACCCAGAATTGGTCGATCGCATTCTCAAAATGGCTCAAATCGAGTCTTTTCTGGTTGAAGAAATCAACCTAGAAGCCGGGCTGATTCATTCTGCTTTGGATGCCTGTGTTCTTAGCTTCTCGTTTGCCGATCAATCCACAAAGGGTCTGTCTCCGTTCATCAAGCTCATGCAACAAATGCCTTTGCATCCGGTCATCGTGTTGACCGATCGCGAACATTTAGATCTGCGAGTCAAACTAGCGCGATCGGGCATTCATGCTGTCTTTCCCAAACTGACCCCCAGGCAGGTTTTCGACCTGATTATGCGAATGCGCGCTCGTCAAGAAACAGATGCCGCTCAGGTGCTCATGGTAGATGATGATCCACAAATATTGGCAGCGCTGCGATTGTTACTCGAACCCTGGGGACTTCATCTCACCACCCTAGAAGATACGCCTCAATTTTGGCAAACTCTGCAAAGTTGTACACCCGACCTGCTGATTTTAGATGTTGAAATGCCCCACTTCAACGGGATCGAACTTTGCCAAGTTGTTCGTAGTGCTCCCGAATGGAACCACCTACCCGTGCTGTTTTTTACCGCCCACACCGACGCAAACACCTTACATCAAGTCCTCGCCGCCGGAGCCAACGATCTGATTGCCAAACCCGACGCTGACAGCCAACTCGTGCATCGCATTCTCAGCCAGCTAGAGCGATCGTGGATCATGCAAAGTGTAGGCAACGAGAAACTTGCCTAGGAACGTGGATTCAATCATTCCGTCCCCTGCAAGGCTGTCTTGCCCTCACCCCAGCCCTCTCCCAAGTTGGGAGAAGGGTGAGGGGGTGAGGGCGAAGATCTGCGGCATTCATCAATCCACATTCCCTAGCAACCTATGGCATCAATTTCAATCTCCTTCTTTTCATTTCTCCTCCCTCAAAAGCGGCCAGATCTCTGCCCAGGTCTACTCGTTTCGCTCATATCCATCTTTATATCCATTTCAAGAAGAAATGCTTTGCTGAATCTTCTACAGAGAGCAGCTTCTACGATCCAAAATCGCAACTTTAAAACCTAAAATGGTATAAGAAACATCTGTTGCATTCCTTATTTAAGTTGATATACCTCTCCCATGCAAACTGACTCTGCACAACACCTCTCTCAAGGGCAACAGGATGCTTTTCCATTGCTCTTGCATCGAATGACGAACCAGATCCGTCAATCTTTGGAACTGTCAGAGATTCTTAATGCAACAGTGGCAGAAGTGAGGGCATTTTTGCAGACCGATCGTGTTAAGGTTTACCGATTTTTGGCAGACGGAAGCGGTGAAGTGGTGGCGGAGTCTATTGATCGCCAGCAGTTGCCGTCTTTGCTCGGTCATAGCTTTCCGGCGGGAGATATTCCTCCAGAAGCGCGGGAGTTGTTTTTGCATGTTCGTCAGCGATCGATTGTAGATGTAGAGACGCAGCAAATTGGCTTGACTTTTCTAGAAGAGGGCGCAGACGTTTGGACGGAAGATATGCGGTTTCGCCCGGTTGATGCCTGCCATATTGAATATTTGACGGCTATGGGTGTGCGATCGTCGTTGGTGGTGCCGATCGTCGATCATGACCAGCTTTGGGGGTTGTTGGTGTCGCATCATAGCCAACCCCGCCGGGTGACAGATTCCGAATTGCAAGTGGTGCAACTGGTGGCAGATCAGGTATCGATCGCCATTGCTCAGTCTAATATTCTCAACGAAACCCGCCTCAAAGCCCTCCAAGAAGCCACGATTAATCAAGTTGTGGCCCTGTTGCATTCTCTACCAGAAATGCAGCTTCAACAAGCCCTAGAGCAGGTGATTACTGCATTACACGGGTCGGGCGGCAGGCTTTACATTGCTCCACAGAATGCTGACCAGCCCGCGCAGTTTTTTGTCCACGGAAATCAGCCGATCGTGCCCCAAGGCGAAATCGAGCAGAACTTCCATTGGCAGGCTTGGTTGGATATTGAAGAACAGCAAGACATTTGGGCACTGGCAGATATTCATCAGTTGCATCCATTTGCACTGCCTCCTGAATTAGTTGCGGCGTTTGCAATGGCCCAGATCCGAAGTTTAATCATAGTTCGGTTACACTATCGTCAGAAAACTCTGGGCTATCTGAGCGTCTTTCGGGGCGCGATCGATGTGCAGCGCATTTGGGCGGGGCGAGTCGATCAAAACGATCTGCGTCAGGTGCGCCCAAACCTGTCCTTTGAAACTTGGTGTCAGTCAAAACGAGATCAAGCAAACCCTTGGACTCCTTTAGACGTTCAGCTTATACAGATTCTAGGGGGTCATTTTGCGGTTGCCATTTACCAACGCGGATTGTATCAACGCGTGCGATCGTTGAATACAAGTTTGAAGCGAGATATTCAGATGCAAAAACAGGCGGAGATTAGAATTTCAGCCCTGAATACAGAGTTAGAACTGCGGGTGAGAGAACGCACCGATGAATTGCAACAAACGAATGCAGAGTTGCTGCTTCAAATCGCTCAGCGAGAACAAGTTTTGCAAGAACAGCGACAAGCCGAAGCTTCTCTTGCCCGGCTCAGCCACCAAAATGAACTGATCCTCAACTCAGCCGGAGACGGCATTTATGGGCTAGATTCCCAGGGGAGAATCACCTTTGCCAACCCCGCCGCCGCCAGAATGTTGAATTGTGAAGTGAGGGAATTAATTGGTCAAGGGATGCACACTTATTTAAACTATGCCCAAGCGGATGGCACGCTCTATTTATTGTCAGAAAGTCCCATTTACATAACCCTATCGAATGGTACGGTGCAGTCTAGGACAGGCGATCTGTTTCATCGGCACAATGGATCAAGCTTTCCGGTGGAGTTTGTCAGCAGCCCTATCCGAGAGGAGGGGAAAATTGTGGGCGCAGTGGTGATTTTTAAGGACATCACAGAGCGACAGATTGTTGAACAGATGAAGGATGAATTTGTGTCGATCGTGAGTCACGAGTTACGCACACCTTTAACATCGATTCGCAGTACGCTGGGTTTAGTCGCCAGCGGATGGTTAGACAGTCATCCTGAAAAAAGTCAGCGAATGCTAGAAATTGCTTACTCTAATACCAATCGTTTGGTGCGGCTAATCAACGATATTCTCGATATTGAACGGATCAAGTTTGGCAAAGTGACGATGGAGAAAAAGTTTTGCAATGCTGATGACATCATGACGCAATCAGTAGATGCAATGCGAGCGATGGCAGAAAAAGCCGATATTATCCTCTCTGTTGTGCCGATCGCTGCCCATCTTTGGGCTGATCCTGATCGGCTGATCCAAACGTTGACCAATTTGTTAAACAACGCGATTAAGTTTTCGCCAGCCCACTCTATCGTCCAATTGACTGCCGAGATTTGTACCGATCAGATTCTATTTTGTGTCAAAGATCAGGGTACGGGCATTCCAAGTGATAAGTTAGAAGCAATTTTCGATCGTTTTCAACAAGTCGATGCCTCTAACTCGCGTAGTCAAGGTGGGACGGGGTTAGGCTTAACCATCTGTCGAGAAATTGTGCAGCAACACGGCGGTAAGATCTGGGTCGAGAGCCAACTTGGATCGGGAAGTTCTTTCTATTTCACATTACCCATTCATATTGACTCATGAATAAACGCATTTTGATCATTGATGACGAAGCAGACATTCGAGAAGCGACTCAGCTTTGTCTGGAGATTGCCAAGGGATGGGAAGTGTTGACGGCGGGTTCGAGTCGCGAGGGGGTCGAAAAGGCAACCGCCGAATTGCCCGATGCAGTGCTATTGGATGTGATGATGCCCGATGTAGACGGCTTACAGACCTTCGAGCGTCTCCAGGCAAACCCTATCACCCAAAACATTCCGGTGATCTTGTTGACGGCAAAAGCGCAAACTGCCGATCGTCTGAGATTTACCCAACTAGCGATCGCCGCTGTGATTACAAAGCCCTACGATCCACTGACGCTCGGCGACCAAATTGCAGACATCTTGAGCAGTTCCGATAGAGGATCTGGCATTGTTCAATAGGTGATTTGATAGATTTCTCAATCGTTTGCTCAATCGTTTGCTCAATCGTTCGCTGATGACATTTCCATTGGATTCGTTTGCGCTATTCTTAGCTATCTGACCAAAGCTATAATAAATCCCCGACTTCTCGATCAAGGCCAGTCAAGGCATTGAGGCTCAGACCAGAGGTTGGGGATTTTGTTTTCGTTCTTTAATTCGACGGCGATAAGAATTCATCTGACGTGAACTTATTTGAAGACGCTTCACTCATTCATCAGTTCTTCATTTTTTTCTCCTACGCTTCAGAAGTAAGCAGTCAAGAGACGCTTCAAAATTATCAAGCCCTCGATCGCAATCTAAACAATCCTCTGCGATCTATCTTTCTAAACCAAGCCAGAGACTTTTTGTAAGCAAGGAGTTGTGTAGTCCATGCTGACACAATTTGGTCGTGCGATCGCTGATACCCGCGATCGTCTTGACCAACTTTCTGAAACTGATCACGCCATTTCCCAGCAAAATCAGATCTCCTGGGAGCGCTTCTGCCAATGGGTGACGAGTACCAACAATCGTATCTATATTGGCTGGTTTGGGATTATTCTCATTCCTGTCATGCTGACCGCATCCATTGTTTTTTTGATTGCGCTAATCGCTGCTCCTCCTGTTGACGCTGACGGTATGGGCACGATGATTTCTGGATCACTTTGGAGTGGTAATAATGTAATCACTGCGGCCATCGTACCGACATCAGCCGCGATCGGATTGCATTTCTATCCCATTTGGGAAGCTGCTTCTATAAGTGAGTGGCTGAGTAATGGCGGCCCTTATCAACTGATTGTTCTCCATTTTGTGATTGGCATTATTTGCTACCAAGATCGCGAGTGGGAACTCAGCTATCGTTTGGGAATGCGACCTTGGATCTCTCTAGCGTTTACGGCTCCTGTTGCGGCAGCAGTCTCGGTTCTGTTAATTTATCCGATCGGGCAGGGCAGTTTTTCCTCAGGAATGCCGCTCGGAATTTCGGGCACATTTAACTTTATGCTGCTGTTTCAAGCAGATCACAACATTCTCATGAGTCCTTTTCATCAACTGGGCGTAATTGGAGTGTTTGGGGGCGCATTTCTCTGCGCGGTGCATGGCTCGTTGGTCACGTCTACGATCGTGAGAAAAACCGATGAGCATGAGTCTGTTAACGTAGGATATAAACTAGGGCAAAAAGAGCCAACCTACCGCTTTGACGTGGCTCAAACCTATCAGCAGCGCCTATTTTTGCGGAGTTTATATTTTCCGACTTCTCGATCGGTGCATTTCTTTTTAGCAGCCTTTCCCGTTGCCGGAATTTGGTCAGCAGCGTTAGGGGTTGATATTTCTGCCTTTAACTTTCACAAGCTAAATTTTGATTCGCCAGCAATCATCCAAAGCCAGGGAACTGTGATTCCAACCTGGTCAGATATCGTTCACCAGGCTGATCTCGGAGTCGCTGCCCTCAGCGAACAAACTCCCCAAATCTTCCCGATCGATCTCAATACCGATCCCGCGATCGATTGGGCTGTCGAACCCTAAATCTCATCCCTCATTTTCCCTTTAGCAAGAGGAGAATCGAATGACTAGCAGCCCGCCAGAGCAGAGGCAAGTTAGAGTGGTGGCTGATCAAGATCCCGTGCCCACTTCTTTTGAAAAATGGGCCCAACCGGGGCACTTCGATCGTAGCCTTTCCCGCGGAGCCAAAACCACCACCTGGATTTGGAATCTCCATGCCAATGCCCACGATTTTGACAGTCACACCAGTGACTTAGAAGACGTTTCTCGTAAGATTTTTTCGGCTCACTTTGGTCATCTGGCAGTGGTATTTATCTGGCTGAGTGGCATGTATTTTCATGGTGCTCGCTTCTCAAATTACACAAGCTGGATGGCAAACCCCACAGGCATAAAACCCAGCGCCCAAGTAGTTTGGGATATCTTTGGACAGGATATTCTCAATGGTGATGTTGGCGGTGGTTTTCGAGGCATTCAGATCACGTCTGGGTTGTTTCAGATGTGGCGCGCCGCCGGAATTACCAATGAGTTTCAGCTTTACTGTACGGCGATCGGGGCGCTGGTTATGGCGGGCCTGATGTTATTTGCCGGATGGTTTCACTATCACAAACGCGCACCCAAACTAGAATGGTTCCAAAATGCTGAGGCGATGTTAAATCATCACCTAGCGGGGCTATTGGGTTTAGGCTGTTTGGGCTGGGCTGGACATCAGATTCATGTGGCACTGCCGATCAATAAACTACTGGATGCAGGCGTGCCATCGGCACAAATTCCATTGCCCCACGAGTTTATATTAAACTCGCAATTGATGGCCGATGTGTTTCCCAGTTTTGCCCAAGGGCTGACTCCCTTCTTTACGCTCAATTGGGGTGTGTATGCAGACTTTCTCACCTTCAATGGTGGGGTCAACCCTGTGACAGGGGGCTTGTGGCTCACCGATACCGCCCATCACCATTTGGCGTTGGCAGTCATTTTCATTATTGCGGGGCATATGTATCGTACCAATTGGGGAATTGGTCACAGCATCAAAGAAATGCTCGATGATGCCAGAACGCCTAATATGCTACCGTTCTTGAGCTTTATTGGCCCCGTGGGTCACAAAGGACTTTATCAGGTTCTAACTACTTCATGGCACGCACAATTAGCGATTAACCTGGCCATGCTGGGATCGATTAGCATTATCGTGGCTCATCATATGTATGCCATGCCGCCCTATCCCTATCTGGCAACCGATTATGCAACGGTGGTGTCCTTGTTTACCCATCACGTTTGGATTGGTGGCTTCCTGATTGTGGGGGCTGCGGCCCATGCAGCGATCTTCATGGTGCGAGACTACGATCCGACGCTGAACAATAATAATGTTCTCGATCGTGTCATTCGTCACCGAGATGCAATCATTTCTCACCTGGTTTGGGTGTGTCAGTTCTTAGGGTTTCACAGCTTTGCGATGTATTGCCACAACGATACAATGCGAGCCTTTGGGCGACCTCAAGATATGTTCTCTGACACGGGCATCCAACTTCAGCCTGTCTTCGCTCAATGGATTCAGCACATTCATACCATGGCGATCGGCAACCCAGTTTTGGCGGCTGCCCAACCAATGGGAAATGTCTTTGGCGGCGTTCGCGATATCGTTCTCACGGGGGTCGGAGCCACTGCACCAGGGCTACATGAACCTGTCAGCTATGCCTTTGGCGGTGGTTTAGTAGCAGTGGGTGGCAAGGTGGCGATGATGCCGATTTCATTAGGAACGGCAGACTTTTTGATTCACCATATCCATGCGTTCACAATTCACGTCACGGTGTTGGTGTTACTCAAGGGAGTGTTGTTTGCACGAAGTTCGCGTTTGGTTCCAGACAAAGCAAATTTGGGGTTCCGTTTCCCCTGCGACGGCCCCGGCAGAGGTGGCACTTGCCAGGTGTCGGGATGGGATCACATTTATCTGGGCTTGTTCTGGATGTATAACTCACTATCAATGGTAATATTCCACTTCTTTTGGAAAATGCAATCGGATGTGTGGGGAACTGTCAGCGCAGACGGCACGGTGACGCATATTACTGGGAGCAATTGGGCAACTTCGTCTATTACCAATAATGGCTGGCTACGAGACTTTCTCTGGGCGCAGGCCAGCCAGGTGATCAACTCCTACGGGTCTGCTCTTTCTGCCTACGGTTTAATGTTTCTGGCTGGTCACTTTGTCTTCGGCTTTAGTCTAATGTTCTTGTTTAGCGGTCGCGGCTACTGGCAAGAATTGATTGAGTCGATCGTCTGGGCCCACAACAAGCTCAGAATTACCCCCAGCATTCAACCCCGCGCCCTGAGCATTATCCACGGTCGTGCGGTCGGTGTTTCGCAATACCTCCTAGGCGGCATCGTCACCACTTGGGCGTTCTTTCTAGCTCGAATGGCAGCGATCGGATGAAGAAAGGGATGAGGGATAAAGAAAGGGATGAGAAAAAGCAGCAGTAGCATTGCTGAACATAACCCAGGTGTCTCAGGACCCAGGTGTCTCAGTTGCTTGGTTAAGTCTCTCAACCCTTACTCTCAACTCTTAGTCTCTAAACCTAGACTTCGCCCAGGGCGCAAGCCGAGAGCAAAGTTGAAGACAGGGGTCACTGGTTTGCTAGAAATCTCCTGATCCCGCCTCCCTCAACCTTCATCCCTCCTCCCTCCTCTTATTAACCACTCACCATCTAATAGCTAACTATGGCGACTAAATTCCCAAAATTTAGCAAAGACCTCGCTCAAGATCCGACCACTCGGCGGCTCTTTTACGCGATCGCACCGCCCATGATTTTGAAAGTCACGATGGCATGACAGAGGAGAATCTTTATCAAAAGATTTTCGCGTCTCACTTTGGTCATCTGGCAATTATTTTTCTGTGGGCTTCTGGCATTCAGTTTCATGTCGCGTGGCAAGGCAATTTTGAGCAATGGATTAAAGACCCGATCAATTTACGCCCGATCGCCCATGCGATTTGGGATGCTCAGTTTGGGCCACCTGCGATCGAGGCTTACACACAAGCGGGGGCGCTCAATCCGGTTGATATCTGCTATTCAGGGGTCTATCACTGGTGGTATACCATTGGCATTCGTACCAACAATGATCTGTTCGCAGGAGCGCTATTTCTGATTCTATTAGCGGCACTATTCCTCTATGCAGGTTGGCTGCATTTGCAACCGCGATTTCGTCCGTCGCTATCCTGGTTTAAGAATGCAGAGTCTAGATTGAACCATCACCTGGCAGGGTTGTTTGGGGTGAGTTCTCTGGCCTGGGCGGGGCATTTGATTCACGTTGCCATTCCTGAGTCGCGCGGTCAACATGTGGGGTGGGATAATTTCCTCTCTGCGCGGCCGCACCCTGCTGGGTTGATGCCTTTCTTCACAGGAAACTGGGGCGTTTATGCCGAAAACCCTGATACGGCGCAGCACCTCTTTGGCACGTCTGACGGCACAGGGGACGGCAATTCTCACCTTTTTTGGGAGGCTTCCATCCCCAAACGCAATCCCTGTGGCTGACCGATATGGCCCATCACCATCTCGCGATCGCGTTCTGTTTATTGTCGCAGGTCATATGTATCGCACCAACTTTGGTATTGGTCACAGTATCAAAGAGATGACGAATGCAAAAGCTTTCTTTGGTACAAAGGTTGAAGGCCCCTTCAATTTGCCCCACCAGGGATTGTATGACGCGATGAATAATTCCCTGCATTTTCAGCTTGCCTTTGCACTTGCAGCCTTAGGAGTGGCAAGTTCTCTCACGGCGCAGCATATGTATTCGATGCCGCCCTATGCCTTCCTGGCTAAAGATTTCACTACTCAGGCAGCACTCTACACTCACCACCAATATATTGCCGGATTTTTGATGGTGGGCGCGTTTGCCCACGGAGCAATTTTCTTGGTGCGAGACTATGTGCCCGAAGACAATAAAGGCAATGTGCTAGAACGGATTCTGCAACACAAAGAAGCCATCATTTCTCACCTGAGTTGGGTATCCCTTTTTCTGGGTTTTCACACCTTGGGGTTATATGTTCACAATGATGTGGAAGTGGCCTTTGGCAGCCCCGAAAAGCAAATCTTGATTGAGCCAGTGTTTGCCCAATTCATTCAGGCATCTCACGGCAAGATTCTCTATGGCATTGATACGCTGTTGTCTAATCCAGATAGTATTGCTTCGACTGCTTGGCCCAACTATGCCAACGTCTGGCTACCGGGGTGGTTAGAAGCGATCAACAATGGCACAAATTCTCTGTTTTTGACCATTGGCCCCGGTGACTTTTTGGTGCACCATGCGATCGCTCTGGGTCTACATGTCACCACACTGATTCTCGTCAAAGGTGCATTAGATGCCCGTGGCTCTAAGCTGATGCCCGACAAAAAAGACTTCGGCTATGCCTTCCCGTGTGATGGCCCCGGAAGAGGCGGCACATGCGATATTTCCGCCTGGGATTCGTTCTACCTCGCCATGTTTTGGATGTTGAACACAATGGGCTGGGTGACATTTTATTGGCACTGGAAGCATCTAGCCATCTGGTCAGGAAATGTTGCACAGTTTAATGAAAGTTCGACCTATCTCATGGGTTGGTTCCGCGATTATCTCTGGCAATATTCTGCGCCCTTAATCAATGGCTATAACCCATATGGAACAAGCAATTTGGCAGTTTGGGCATGGATGTTCCTCTTTGGGCACTTAGCATGGGCTGTGAGCTTTATGTTCTTGATTGCCTGGCGTGGCTATTGGCAAGAACTCATTGAAACCCTGATGTGGGCGCACGAGAATACACCGCTTTCGTTTGGCTACCCCAAAGATAAGCCCGTAGCCCTGTCGATCGTTCAGGGGCGGCTCGTCGGCTTAACTCACTTCACAGTCGGCTACATTGCTACCTACGGCGCATTTTTGATTGGGGCAACGGCTGGAAAATTTGGGTAGCAGTAGAGATGAAGGGTAAGCTTTGCCACGCTGTGCGCGAGGGATGCGGGGTTAATCGAGTCGGTTAATTCCTGGTTAATTCCTGCATCTATCATCCTTCATTCAACTTTTCAGACTGTTGCTTTCATTTAAGGCTTGAGACAACTCTCCTCTCGTCTCAGGAGTCCTGGTCATGGACTATCACGATCGGGACTTTTCCTCATCTATACTTTGTCAGGGCATAAAATTAAAGATTTTGGACGGGGTGCAGGGGTGGAACTCCTGGCTGGGGGCGCAGCCCTCACACCCCTTCTAAACCAAAATCTATAGGCTGACGCAGTATATTGATGCATTCATGATTCTGATTCATTCGTGACTCAT
Organism: Leptolyngbyaceae cyanobacterium CSU_1_3; assembly: GCA_012034655.1. Classification (GTDB taxonomy): domain Bacteria; phylum Cyanobacteriota; class Cyanobacteriia; order Leptolyngbyales; family Leptolyngbyaceae; genus JAAUOZ01. The sequence continues at coordinate 40,363 of JAAUOZ010000023.1, forward strand.
TGATTCACAGATCCACAGATCCACAGGTGAACTGCTATGACTTCAACAGAGACTGCCATCAATCCCGCCTCCAGCAATCCCGCCTCCAGCAATCCCTATGAGAACGATCCGATTCAGCCCTACAAAGGCGATCCGTGGTTGGCAAATTTGTCTACTCCGATCAACGATTCACCGATCGTTAATGCCTTTATTCGCAATCTTCCGGCTTACCGCCCAGGGTTGACTCCTTTCATGCGCGGCTTAGAAATTGGCATGGCGCATGGATACTTTTTGGTGGGGCCAGAGGTCGTCGTGGGGCCGCTGCGAGAAACAGCCCACGGCGCAAACCTGAGCGGCTTAATTACTGCCATTTACATCACAGTTTCTGCGTGTCTGGGCATCTCCATTTTTGCCTCAGCTACCTTTCAGGGCGACCCCAGAGGAACTTACAATTCTCACTCACAAGACGACCTGCGCCCCCCTGCGAAAAAAAGAGGACTGGTTTCAACTGGGCGGGGGCATTTTACTAGGAGCAACGGGCGGCGCATTGTTTGCCTATGCCCTGCTAGAAAACTTTGACGATCTAGATGCCATTCTACGGGGCAAAGTCAATGTAGGCATGGCTTTGAGTCAGTGGTTTGGTTAATTTTTTTATGACTCTATAATTGGGAGAAACCCTCATGGCAGATTTAACTCAGCTAACCGGGCACTATGCACTTTCATGGTTGCCCTGGATCATGATTCCTTTAATCTTTTACATTCTACCTTTTCCCATTTTGCAATCATTTTCCTATGGATCGAAAAAGAAGCCTCCAGTGAAGAACCTTAAACTTTGATGAATAGGAGAGATTGACATGAAACGATTTTTGCTGATGGTGTTGGCATTCTTTTCGGTGTGTACGATCGCCTTCACAGACGTTCCCTCTGCTTTAGCTGTCAATACAACGTTAGTGCCCTGTCGCGATTCTCCCGCCTTTCAACAACGCCAAAAAAACGCACCTAAAAACTACTACTACACCAAACCCTTTGAGTCCTATTCTTCTGAGCTACTCTGTGGAGAAGATGGGCTGCCCCATCTGCCCCTCGATCGCCTCAACCTGGCCATTGATGTCATCATTCCGATCGCGATCTTTCTGTACACGGCTGGGTTTATTGGTTGGTCAGGGCGTGCCTATCTGTTAGTCGCAAACCAGGCAAAAAACCCAGAAGAAATGGAAATCTTCATTGACTTACCCCTGGCTATTCGCTCGATCGTGCAAGGGTTACTTTGGCCACTTCTGGCCCTCAAAGAATTAACCACAGGTGAGCTAACTGCCAAAGACAACGAAATTTCTGTCTCACCCCGTTAGTAACGAGGAAGGAGGGGTTGCCTCTGGCACGCTACGCGAGAGGAATGAGGAATGGGAAATAGCTGCCCTGATGCTTTTCGGCTCCTCAATGATTACTGGCTCCTCAATGATTACTGGCTCCTCAATGATTGATTGACAACCATTTGCTTGACGCTTTTTAGGAGGTTTATTTCATGACCGCTTTATTGAAGTATCTGACCAGTGCTCCGATTGTTGCGATCGTCACCCTCGTTATAATTTCTGCAATTTTGATTGAACTCAATTACTTTTTCCCTGGTTTGCAGTATGGTACTTATTTCCACGCTGTTCCATAGTGCTATCAATGCCCCCCACAAACGTGAGCTTAAACTTGAACCTACTGCGTTTGTTGCAGTTAGCGAGTTCCACCCTACCTGTGGGGGCCTATAGCTACTCGGAGGGCATTGAGACCCTAGTTCAACTCGACAAAATCAATAGTGCTGAGGGTCTAGAACATTGGCTCAGGCAAGAATTGAGTTATGGGGCAGTGCGACTGGAGGCAGCCGTTATGCTGCGATCGTATCGATCACTGTCCCATTTTGACAGCCTTATCTACTGGAATCATTGGCTCTCCGCCACGCGAGACACCGAAGAACTACGATCGCAAAGCTGGCAAATGGGGCGATCGCTGCTGCAACTCTTCCAAAACCTTCAACCCGGTAGCGTCCCGCACCCTTTGCTTGCCGATCCCTGCAATTTTGCGATCGCCTTTGGCATCGTCGCCGCCACCTGGGAAATTGATGAACGATCGGCCCTTCTCGGCTATCTACACAGTTGGGCCAATAATTTAATTAGCGCTGGCATTAAGCTAATCCCTCTCGGACAAACCGCCGGGCAAAAATTACTATTAAGTCTGTCCGAAGTCATTGATCGATCGAGCCAGGAAATTCTCACGATCGCAGACGACGATCTGGCAACCTGTGGCTGGGGGCTATCCCTCGCCAGTATGGCCCACGAAACCCTCTACAGTCGTCTCTTCCGCAGTTAAACAACCTGTTAAGCAAACCGTTAAACAAAAGCTTTCTAACACCCGATACAATCGTTTTAGAAGACTTGACCTGGGATGCCATGACCGTTTCAGGCGATCGGGTCAATCGGGGAGCATACCTTAGGAACGTGGATTTAATAAACTGCAATTCTTGTGGGACGGGCATCTTGCCTGTCCGAACGGGTGAGACACCCGCACCACAGGTTATTGAATCCACAATCCTTAGAATGCTGGCCACGCTGGCGCTCAGCCACCTAAAAAGAGTACGAGTTTTATCCTAAATTTTTTTATGAATGCATTTCGAGTAGGGATCGCCGGGCCGGTCGGATCGGGTAAAACGGCGCTTGTTGACGCGCTGTGTAAGGCTCTGCGCCAGAAGTTTAATATTGCCGTCGTCACCAATGATATCTACACCCAGGAAGATGCTCAATTTTTGGTCAGAAGTCAAGCGTTGGAGCGCGATCGTATTATTGGGGTCGAAACAGGGGGCTGCCCACACACAGCCATTCGCGAAGATGCCTCCATGAATTTGGCCGCGATCGACGAACTCGAACAGCGCTTTCTTAATTTGGATCTGATCTTCGTCGAAAGCGGCGGCGACAACCTGGCCGCAACCTTCAGCCCCGAACTGGTGGATCTCAATATTTATGTGATTGATGTAGCAGGGGGTGACAAAATCCCCCGTAAAGGTGGCCCCGGCATCACTAAGTCTGATTTACTTGTGATTAATAAGACAGACCTCGCCCTTTACGTAGGTGCTGATCTAAACGTGATGGAGCGCGATGCAAAAAAAAATGCGCGGCGACAAACCTTTTGTCTTTACAAACCTAAAAACTCAAGCGGGGTTGGAGACGATCGTGCAATTTGTTCAGTTGCAAGGGGGGTTTGCGTTAGAAAAAAAGTAACAATTTAAGATAAATTTCGTGATCTGCTATACAATCTCCCCTCAGAGCCACGCCCTAATATCTCAGAGTTATCACTGAGTCGATTATAATTCGGGCTGAGTTCTAACTTTCAATCTCGTGGGGAGCTATAGTTCTTATGTCAAAGCGATTTCGTCGGCGTGAATTTTTAATTTTTGGCTCGGCTGCGACTGGAAGCATCCTACTCAAAGCCTGTGCTCCAGCCGCTCCACCCATTGCCAGCAGCCCTACTGCTTCTCCGGCCGCCTCACCTGCATCGGCTGCGGCTAGCGGTGGCATCAAAGTCGGAATTTTGCACTCCCTGAGTGGCACAATGTCCATCTCCGAAAAGAGCGTGGTCGAAGCCGAACAGATGGCGATCGAAGAGATCAACAAAGCGGGGGGCGTGCTGGGTAAGCAAATCGAAGCGATCGTAGAAGATGGCAACTCTGATTGGCCCACCTTTGCCGAAAAAGCTAA
>JAAUOZ010000206.1 GCA_012034655.1 Leptolyngbyaceae cyanobacterium CSU_1_3
CGTCCGAGCTCTGGGGATGAGGGGTCGGGGTGAGCTAATGGCAGGCATCTGACATTTAATTAAGTCTGTCTACTTAAATAGAAGTAAATAATTAGACGTGTACGGAAAGTCGTTAATTTTAATTCACTAGACTGTAAAAAACAAGATTTTCTAAATAAAATAGCAGCTAGAAAAAGCGAGTCAGTTCCCATGAAAATTTTGGTGCTAAATGCTGGTTCTAGTAGTCAAAAAAGCTGTCTCTATGAGATTGGAGGAACTATTGCCTCTCAGCCTCCCAAGCCTCTTTGGGAAGCCATTGTCGATTGGGCACACCCAACCGATCGGGCTGAAATTAAAGTCAAAACTGCCACTGGAGCCGTGCTCGAAGAAAGCATCACGACCCAATCTCGCGCCGAAATCACAGCCCATTTGCTGAATACCGTGTGGCAAGGCAAAACCCAGGTGATTGAGTCACTCGCAGAAATCGATCGTGTCGGGCATCGCGTAGTACACGGCGGACAGAGCTTTCGCGAAAGTGTGAGAATCACAGATGCCGTCAAGCAGACGATCGCAAGTCTTGCCAACCTTGCACCTGCCCACAACCCAGCCAACCTGGAAGGTATCGAATCTATCGAGAAAATTTTGGGAGACGATGTGCCTCAGTTTGCAGTATTTGATACTGCCTTTCATCGTCGTTTACCAGATGCTGCTGCGATTTATCCGGGTATATATGACTGGGTAGAGCAAGGAATTCGCCGCTATGGGTTTCATGGCATCAGTCATCAATATTGTGCTCAGAGAGCCGCACAATTGCTCGATCGCCCTCTCAACGACTTAAAACTGATTGTCTGTCATTTGGGGAATGGTTGCTCTCTGTCTGCCATTCGTGAGGGGCACAGCATTGATACAACAATGGGCTTTACACCTTTAGATGGGTTGATGATGGGGTCGCGATCGGGTGCAGTTGATCCTGGTATTTTGCTCTATTTGCTGCGTCAAGGTGAACTGACTGTGGATCAACTCGATTACCAGTTAAATAAAGAATCTGGACTCAAGGGAATTTCTGGCCTCTCCAGTGATATGCGTCAGATTCAATCTGCGATCGCAGCGGGTCATGTTCGAGCCAAACTCGCCCTTGAAATTTATGGGCATCGGTTGAGAGCGGCGATCGGATCAATGTTAGCCAATCTAGGCGGGTTAGATGCGCTGATCTTCACGGCGGGTGTGGGTGAGAACAGTCCTCAAGTTCGGTCGATCGCCTGTGAACCACTGGCATTTTTGGGACTAAAACTCGACGCGACCCAAAACCAGAATTACCCCATTGATCAAGACATCGCTGCTTCCGATTCAACCGTGCGAATACTAGTCATTCATACCCAAGAAGATTGGGCGATCGCTCAAGAGTGCTATCATCAATCACTGCAATAAACCAAGCCACTGACGCAATATGTTTTGATTATTCACGAAGTCGCAGACTACCCAGCTTGGAAAAAGATTTTCGATGGGGCTTCTATACTGCGTCAGCCTATAGATTTTGGTTTAGAAGGGGTGTGGGGGCTGCGCCCCCAGCCAGGGGTGGAACCCCTGCACCCCGTCCAAAATCTTTAATTTTATGCCCTGACAAAGTATAACCTGCGAAAAGAGGCTGGCGAACGGTCTTACCAGGTTCTCAAATGTCAGCACAATTCTATTTGAATTGTGCACTTTTCGATGTGGACTTCGATCGAGGATGCCAAGCGCTTTTTTGCGTCGCCTAAGCTAATCAAAATCAGAGCAGAAGCGGGTGTCAAATCTCCTGACTTTATCTACGCCCAAGTTTATCTCGTGATTGCAACTGCAAAAACCTCTGAAAATGCCTCTATAACGTCCCGTTTGACCTGTTCGATCTTAATATCTGGAACAAACTGTTCTAAGCTGCCTACGGGCTTGTCAAGAATGCCACAGGGAACGATATGATCGAACCCTGCCAAATCAGGACAGACATTCAGCGCAAACCCATGCATTGTGATCCAACGGCTGACTTTGATGCCGATCGCTGCCACCTTTCTTCCCTCTACCCAAACGCCCGTCAAACCAGAAATTCTCACCCCTGCTAAATTGTAACCAGCTAACACTTGAATAATGACTTCTTCAAGTTGCCGCAGATACCAATGCAAGTCTTTTCGATAGAAGTGTAAATTCAAAATTGGATAGCCCACTAGCTGACCAGGGCAATGGTAGGTTACTTCGCCTCCTCGCTCAACTCGGTGTAATTCATAGTCTGACTGTGCAGGGTCAAACTTGAGAAACTCTGGCGTTGCGCCCTGCCCAAGGGTGTAAACCGGAGGATGCTCTAGCAAGAGCAAAACATCAGATAACTCAAAGTTTTTTTTGCGCTCTGCAACTAAGTTTTGTTGCCATTTCCAGGCTTCTGAATAGGGAACTAGCCCCCGATCGTAGAGCCAACAATGACGAGCTAGGGGCGCATTTTTTTTGCTCAGATTTTGTAAAAGGAAATCGACTGTTCGTGACTTCAAACCGTTCGCTCATATCCAAGTAAATATCCCCTAAGATGCATCAAAACAAGATGCGTCAGAACTCCTGAAAATTAAGCGTAAATTTTATTTAGACGTTAATCAAAATTATCAAGAATTATCACAAGTTGCAACACATTCTAAAGAGGGCTGTCTTCTAGAATACAAAGTGGTAGGGTGAAAGTAACACCCAAATCTTTAAGGGGAGAGGCTTTATGAAGCTTGTTATCCAGGGCAAAAACATCGAGATTACTGAGTCGATTCGTGAGTATGTGAACCAAAAAATTGAAAAGGCTGTCAGCCATTTTCAGACCCTCACGACCGAAGTTGATGTGCATCTGTCTGTTGCTCGAAACCCCCGGATTACGCCCAAACAAATTGCTGAGGTAACTATCTACGCCAACGGCGCGGTTGTACGTGCTGAAGAAGGAAGCGAAAACCTTTATGCCAGCATTGATATGGTTGCAGACAAGATTTCTCGACAGCTTCGTAAATATAAAGAGAAACGCTACGACAAACGCCACGATCCCAAAGCAGAGGAAGATTTAAGTGATCAGCCCATACCAGAATTGTCCCTCGATCGCACGCCCGAACTTCCTGCTACGGTCTTACGATCGAAATATTTTGCAATGCCACCGATGTCGATCGCAGAAGCCCTTGAGCAATTAGAACTAGTAGATCATGATTTCTATATGTTCTGCAACTCAGAAACAGGTGAAATCAACGTCGTTTACGAACGAAATCACGGCGGATATGGCGTGATTCAACCTCGAAAGAATAATGACCAACCCCAACAGGCTGGCAAGAACGGCAAAGCTTACACAAATGGGCACACCTCCCAAAATCGAGAGGGTTTTGCGGTAAGTTAGGGGTTCGGTTCCGATCAGTAGAGATGCTATTTCTGGTATCTCTACTGATTCACATTGAGGCTTTAGAGGATGGTTGAAACGTAATCGTTCCAGCATTCACCCGCCCCCGAACTGGAAGTTGGGGCGATAGAGAACGCAGTAGAGAATGTTTGAGAAGAAGCTTTTTATACCTTTCAAACATTCTCTTAGTCGCGTTGCGATCGTGCCATAGTTTTATCGAGTTTCATCAAGACGACTTTATTAAGACAATACTTCGGACATTTTTTTGAACGATTTCAAAAGGCTTACAGGCTCTATGGTTTCAGAATTGAGCTATTTTTTCAAAGTCAGATGTAGCGCTAACTTTGAAAATAATATCCTGCTCACGGCTGAATCAGGGTTTGAGGTCTAAAACCTGCTCAAATTTTGTCCGAACCATTGTTAAGACAAACAGTTGTTTTAGCAAAACGCGATCGCCTCACTCCATAATTCATTCACAACAGATTCTCACACACGAGAACTGAACGATTGATTGCTCAACATTCAAGTTTGCGAAAGTTTCTGACTGACCGATCCGTGGAAGAAGGATGTCGTCAATTTCTCATCGTTTCAAATCCCTAAATTCTGACTCCAGCTTGGTTATTTCCTAAGAAAAATTCGCCAATCAATCGCATCAAAACTGCTTAAAACATTGCTTAAAACATTGCTTAAAACATTGAGCAGTTGATCATCTTTTACTTTCTTTTTTTGAGGGAGGAATGTATGAGCGAAAGACTAGCATCGGGTTCCCGAAGTGTTGCGATCGTGGGACCCTACCTTAGCGGCAAAACTACACTGCTCGAAAGCCTTTTGTGGGTGACAGGAGCCACGACTCGCAAGGGCAGTGTGAACGACAAAAATACGATCGGAGATAGCGCCCAAGAAGCACGCGATCGTCAAATGAGTGTAGAAGTCAACGCCGCCAGCACCGAATATGGCGGCGTTTCTTTTAACTTTCTCGACTGCCCCGGTTCGGTTGAATTTGCCCAAGAAGCCTACAATGCGCTGATCGGAGTTGATGCTGTGGTCGTGGTGTGCGAAGCAGTGGTCGATCGCGTGCTCAACCTTGCGCCCTTGTTTAAGTTTCTCGACGATTGGGAGATTCCTCACCTGATTTTCTCAACAAAATGGATCGCGCCGATATCGATTTTATGGAGGTTCTACGCGCTCTGCGGGCAATTTCTAGCCGTCCGCTTGTGCCTCACCAATATCCGATCGGTCGCGGCGAATCGCTAACAGGTTTCATTGATTTAGTCACCGAGCAAGCCTATCACTATCACTCTGGCGCACCCGCCGATCGCGTGCCGTTTCCCGAACATTTGAAAGCGCAGGAGACGATCGCTCGCAATGAAATGCTGGAAACGTTGGCCAACTTTGACGACCATCTCCTAGAAGAACTGCTCGAAGAGATTGACCCTCCCCAGGAAGAAATCGTTCGAGACCTGAAACTGGAACTCGGTGCAGATTTGATTGTGCCTGTATTTTTTGGGAGCGCCGATCGTGATTTTGGCGTTCGCCCCCTGCTCGAAGCTCTACTACGCGAAGCACCCGACCCAGACACCACCGCCGAACGTAGAGGCATCACCCTCAGCGCCAGCACCCCCCTCGCTCAAGTGCTCAAAACCTACTTTACCCCCCAGGGCGGAAAGCTCTCTCTGGTGCGAGTTTGGCAGGGCACAATTCAAGATGGAACTCTGCTAAATGGGGTGCGAGTCGGCGGCATTTACCGACTCATGGGTCAACAACAGCAAGGGTTGCAATCTGCCCAGGCAGGTGAAATTGTCGCTCTGGGGCGGCTAGAAGGCATCAAGACAGGCGATACGCTGACGACTGCCGATGCCCAAAAAGCTACCGAGTTGCCCAAAGCAGAACACCTCGATCCTGTCTATGCACTCGCCATCAATGCCGAAAAACGTAACGATGAAGTCAAACTCACGGGAGCATTGAGCAAACTGCTCGAAGAAGACTGTTCTCTGCATTGGCATCAGCACGGCGACACCCACGAAATCATTCTCTGGGGACAGGGCGAGATTCATCTGCAAGTTGCCCTCGATCGCCTGCGTCGCAAATATAATCTGCCCATGTCTACCCATCTGCCCCAGGTTCCCTATAAAGAAACCATTCGTAAGTCTACGTCTTCTCACGGGCGCTATAAGCACCAAACAGGCGGGCACGGGCAATTTGGCGATGTTTATTTGGATATCAAGCCTAGATCCCGTGGGCAAGGGTTTCAGTTTGATGAAACGATCGTCGGTGGGGTTGTGCCTCGCCAATATATTCCCGGTGTCGAGACGGGGGTGCGTGAATATCTGGCGCGGGGTGCATTAGGGTTCCCGGTGGTGGATGTAGCCGTGACGTTGACGAATGGGTCATATCACAGCGTCGATAGTTCTGAGCAAGCCTTTAAACAAGCGGCTCGATTGGCAATGCAAGAAGGATTGGTAAAATGTGAGCCAGTGCTCCTAGAACCGATCGCGCGGCTGGTCATTTCCATTCCCACTGATTTTACGTCTAAGGTGTTGCGCTTGGTCAGTGGTCGGCGGGGGCAGGTGTTGGGCTACGATGCAAAAGTCGATTGGTACGGGTGGGATGAAGTCACCTCGCTATTGCCACAAGCCGAAATGCAAGACCTAATTGTGGAACTACGATCGCTAACCCTCGGTGTTGGCTCATTTCAATGGCAACCTGATCACTTACAAGAAGTGCCCGACAAACTTGCAGAACGAGTTCTCTCTATGATGGGCAACACGACAAGCAACGGCAATCACAACAGCCATCACGACGGTAATCACAATAGCCGTCACTCTAAATAGATGACTTCCTGAAAAGAACAAACCGAAGCAGCGATCGTAGTTTGTGGGGGGCATGGCCTACCGTGCTCCTTGAACTGAAGGTATGTCACGGCTCGACAAAAAATTTGTCGTGTCTCGATCGCGCACGACAGTGCCATGCCCCTACGTCGGTCAGGGTTTTGTGAGAAATCACCACTCGACCTATGGAGCCGTTGAGGACAGTGCTCATCGGTCAAATGCTGAATCTAGAACGGATTTCTGACTCGCTTTTGACATGCAAAGGTATAGTGAGTAGAATCGAAAAATTTAACGATGGTGGATAGTGAAAACAGATCCCGTTCTGCACTTTTTCTGCGGAAAAATGGCCTCAGGAAAGACAACGTTGTCAAAAAAGCTAGCATCAGACCATAATGCCATTCTGATCAGCGAAGATATCTGGTTGTCGAAGTTGTACCCAGAAGAGATTAACAGCTTTGATGATTATTTGAGATATTCGTCACGCTTAAAACCTGTCGTCTCACAGCATGTGCAAACCATTCTTGCCCAAGAAATATCCGTCGTTCTAGACTTTCCAGGAAATGTTCCTTCTCAACGACAATGGTTCCGCTCAATATTTGAAGCAGCCCAAGTAAATCATGCGCTTCATTACATTGTTGCGTCTGACTTTCTATGCAAAGAGCAATTGCGGAAACGAAACGCTGAACAGCCTGAAGGTTCGATGATCATGTCTGAGGCAGAGTTCGACTCCATCACCGCCTATTTTCAACCCCCGATCGCAGACGAAGGCTTTAACATTATTAGATATAATTTCCATTAACAACAGTTCGGACAGTTTTAAATTGCCAACCGTAGAATGATGGTTTCAGCCTTCGCCTCAAAACCTGTCCGGAGTATTGATTAAATGGGTTCGTTCCCATCCCAAAAGAGTTCGAGAAGTTACCAGTTCTGGCAGAAACACCGACCCTTTAGCTTCATCCCTCATCCCTTAATCAACTCCACCCCATCTCGCCCATCAAAATCTTGTAAATAAACCTTCACCATTTCCTCTTTGGCCGTGGGCAGTTTCTTGCCCGTAAAGTCTGGATGAATGGGTAATTGACGATGGCCACGATCGACCAACACCGCCAGGCGAATCACTTCTGGTCTGCCATAATCGTTGACGGCATCCAAAGCAGCACGAATGGTTCGCCCTTTGTAGATCACATCGTCCACCAATACGACCGTTTTGCCCGCTAGATCAAACGGAATGTCGGTTCTGGCGGGGGTGCGAACGCCGATCGTATCTAGGTCATCGCGGTAAAGGTGATGTCGATCGCCCCCAGGGGCACGCGCACCTGTTCGAGGATGGCAATTTGATCGGCCAGGGTTTTCGCTAGGGGAACGCCTCGCGTATAGATGCCCAAAAGCACCAGCTTCGACAGATCGCCCGATCGCTCAATAATCTGAGACGCGAGACGAGTCAGGGTACGGCGCAGTTCGTCGGGGGTGAGAATTTCGATGTGTTCGGAGGGCATGGGGAAGGGATGGGGGAGGAGGGATGGACTTTCTTGTAGAGTATAGCGGTGTCAGTTTTTTCGTCTAGGTTGTGCGGTTGGGCGGGTGTATGAAACGAGTGATTGTGGATTGTGATCCGGGGGTGGATGATGCGATCGCGCTGCTGTTGGCGATCGCGTCTCCTGAGTTGGAAATTTTGGGCATCACGACGGTCGCGGGAAATGTGCCCCTAGCGTTGACCCAGAAGAATGCTCGCAAGATTTGTGAGCTTGCCAAACGTCCTGATTTGCGGGTGTATGCGGGGTGTCCGCGTCCGCTGTTGCGATCGTTGGCAACGGCGGAGGAAGTTCATGGGGGCGACGGGGCTAGAGGGGGCAGAATTGCCAGAACCATCGCTGCCATTGCAATCTCAGCACGGTGTTGACTTTCTGATTGAGACGTTGATGCACGCTTCAGAACCGATCACACTAGCGATGTTGGGGCCGCTAACCAATTTGGCGATCGCCCTGGTCAAAGCGCCTCAGATTCGTGACCACATCCAGGAAGTGGTGATCATGGGTGGAGCCATGACTTACGGCAACGTCACTCCGTCGGCTGAGTTTAATTTTTATGTCGATCCTCATGCGGCGCAGATCGTGTTTACATCGGGTATGGCACTCAGGCTGATTGGGTTGGATGTCACCCATCAAGCGATCGCTACTCCCGAAAGACTTGCCGCGATTCGAGCGGTGGGCGACCCGATCGGGGTGACGGCAGCCAGTCTTCTCTCTCGATATAGTGCTCACGATAGGCAACGCTATGGCTTTGCAGGCGCACCGCTCCACGATCCGTGTGTGATTGCTTATTTGCTCAAGCCTGAGCTATTCCAAACCTGCGATCGCTCTGTCGCAATCGAAACCATAAGTGAACAATCGATCGGGCGAACGATAGTAGACTGGTGGCAATCGACTCCTAACCCGCCCAACGCCAAAATTGCCAGCGCGATCGATGCCTCCGGATTCTATGAATTGCTCTGCGATCGGCTGGCGCAGCTTCAGCAAACCGTGAGGCGAAAATAAAGGGCGTTGCTGAATGCAACGATGATTTGCCCTCCTCTCACACTGGGGCGAGCGCTTTGCCAACTCTTCTCTCTGGGGCGAGAAGAGAGCCAGAATCCTTATTCCCTCGCCTCAGGGTTTGCCTGACTAGCCAGGAATGAACGTTAAGGAAACGCCGTTCATGCAGAAGCGATCGCCCGTGGGTTTGGGCCCATCTTTGAAGACATGCCCCAAATGCCCACCACAACGACGACAATGCACTTCAGTGCGCGTCATAAACAAGCTGCGATCGGTTGTAGTTTCAACAGCATCTGCGATCGGGGCAAAAAAGCTGGGCCAACCCGTCCCGCTATCGAACTTTGTATCTGAGGTAAAAAGCGGCAAGCCACAGCCTGCACAAGCATACTTACCCTGACCATACTCCTTATTCAAGGGACTAGTTCCCGCTCGCTCAGTGCCATGTTTCCGCAACACATAAAACTGTTCTGGCGTAAGGGTTTCTTTCCATTCTGCTTCGGGTTTTGTGACTTCAAACTCGTGAGGTGTTGCCATGTCTTGTAAGGTTGGATCTGGTGATAATTGGTTTAGATAGTGCAGTGACAGAACCGTTCCAGCGATCGTGCCACCAAAGAGAAAGGTTCGTCTGTTCATACATGGATCGTATCGTAATTGTCTTCTAGCCTGGCGATCGATCGCACAAACCTTAGAACTTCTGGCACGAATACTCTCCCCTCACCCTCGCCCCGTTGGGATGCTCTCGAAGCCTATAATGCTTGCAGAGACGGTCTGACGGGGGTTGGCAGCAATGCCAATCTAGTTAAGAGTCGATGAGTCAAGAATCTCCGCCTATACTCCAAGGGTTAGGGGGAGAGCGTCAACCCTTAACGCCGCTGCCCGATTCGGTGGGAACGATGTAATTTTGAGCGACGAGAAAAAATATCAAAATCGGGACGATCGAAATCACCGACCCAGCGGCAATCAGTCGCCAATCTAGGGTAAAGGTTCCTGCCAGGTTTGCCACTCCTAGCGGCAGGGTGTAGAGTTCGGGACGATCTAACACGATTAGCGGCCAGAGA
>JAAUOZ010000207.1 GCA_012034655.1 Leptolyngbyaceae cyanobacterium CSU_1_3
TTGGGCAACATCCAATCTAAAATCAGCAGGTCGTAGTTGCGGTCAGAAAGCAACCACTGAGCCGTTTCGCCACTTTCAACTGCATCAACAGCGTGCCCTACTTTTGATAGGGCTGTCCGCAAGGGTTCTAACTGGGCCGGATCGTCTTCAGCAAGTAAGATCAACATACCGGGTTAGTTTTCCTTCCATCCTAGTTGCTCTTTGTCACAGTTGAGAGTCTGTACCCATGCCTCGATCGTCATGGTTTAATGTTTTCCGCTCATTGGGGCTAAACTTTTGGCTGCTGCTGCCTGTGTTGGGTCTGCTGGGCTGGGCGGGGAGTGGCTTGATGATGGATTGGATGTTGCATCAATCGTCTCCCACAGACAAAATGCTGGTCGTCAACACCCAAGGGAGGCCGGCTACCGTGCTGACGATTCAGGTGGCGATCGTGCCGCAGCAAGGCATTTCGAGGGTCAAAATTAGAACCACTCGCTCAATGCTCAGGGGTTTGGAATATGAACTTCCTACGATCGACCCCAGGCAAATTGAATGGGTGATTAGCCAAGAAATGGGTGTTCCACTAACACAAATTAGAAGAGTGATTCAGTATATTTAATGGCCTAGTGTGGCTCCGTCAAAGCACAATCTCAATCAGATTCAGTAGATCACATCAGTAGATCACAGCAGGCTTCTAAGGTTGAGTTTTCGATCGACTAAGGTTCGCAATTTCTGGATCAAGCTCAACTACTGTTTGGAGAACTGTTTTGGAGACTCGACCCAGAAGACGAGAATCTAGTGGCAAGCTTTAGCGACGAGCGTAGATTCCGGGGGCGTAGGCTTCGATGACTCGGCCGGTTTTTGAGCAAGTGATCATCAAATAATCGCAATTTGAGCACTGAGTTCGGATTAATTGATTGCTTTCTAGATGATGCCGTTCGGCAAGACTGCCACAGTTTGGGCAGCGAACATTTTGAATTACTGGCATTTCAAACCTCTTCATATTTAAACCAAAAGAACTTGAGAAAACTAGACTCGCGATGTTGAGTCCTAAACATTGAAACAACAAATGTATTTAAAGTTACTTTGGTTGTCAATTTTTGCGGAAGCTAACCCTGTAGATGCTTCTTCTATTATGGTAGGTATCTATCTCTATGTCATTGAATGTTCAGTTTAATTTTAAGGTTGACAAATTTGGGGATCATATCCCTAGAGATTGATCCCCGACCTTGCACGTCAGTGTGCGTGTACATCATTCAGCGATCGACAGAGAAGCTGAATCAGATTGCTTGGGCTTCTAGAGCAAAGAATTCCCAAATTAGAAGTGAATTCTTAGGTTCAATTAGTAACAATCTAAATCAGTATCAATTTGAAGAAAAAATATGATTTCGGGGCTACAAAGTCCAAGTTCAGGCTTAATTTTCGAGGTTAGGGAGAGCGAAGGATTGGTGCAGGCGGTTGAGTTTCAACTAGAACTTCTTGAATACCAGGAACCTTGATCATCTGCGTGACGACGAGCTTGGCGCGATCGTTCGCTCGCTGCAAAATACCATCCGCTGTCGCCGTCGCCTGAATTTTCTGTAGCGCTTCTTTTTGAGCGAGTTCTTGCAGGGCAGGCGCAACATCGGGCCCCAGACCCAAAACGCCCCGATTGTAGTCGTACACTTTTGAGCGAGTGATGTCGATTTTGCTGTCTAAAATTTGAGGCGGCGGCAACCGCAGGCGCAAGGTCTCGCCAACCACTTGCACACTTTCAGGGGTGAGGCTGCTCAGATCAACCCCGGCCCGCACTTCTCCATAGGCGATGTAGAGCAACTTTGTTCTGCCCACCACAAGGCCGCCGATCGTGGCATCCTGCTGGGTCGGAACCACCGCTTCCATTGTAAACACGGCAGTGGTTAGCTCGCTGGCATCCCGAATTTGCTGAATGACGATCGATCTTGCTTCTACCTTGGGGGCAGGTTGAGGATTGCTGAACAGAGTGCTGACTTTGCCCAGAAAGTGGTCGCCCGATCGAACCACGCCGATCGTCGTTACAGCGGCTATCATCAACACGCCGCCCGTCACCATCAGCCCCAGATGCTTGAATCGCACAAACCCTCGATGTCTCGGTCTCTGGCGATCTTTTCGCTGCATGATTACCAAGCCTTTTTTTGTCAAACACGAGGTATTGTAACTGGTTCAATTATAAATTAGTGCCAAGTTCAGATGTTGAAACAATGTTTCAACAATTGGTCATTAGCCAAATAGAGTCAGAAAAAAGACGTTTGTTTTTCTCTCAAGGGCGTGTGGATCAGGGCAAAGTCAGACTTGATTTAATTTGCGTTTTTTAAAACGGCACAAGAGAGCCAAAAATCTTGCTCCCTCGACCTTTGGGAGAGGGCTAGGATGAGGGCGAATCGGACGGTTCATTCCTAGATTCTGCAACGCCGTTAGCAACGATCGCAAATGGCTAAAACCAGTTATCAGCTTCTCTAAATTTTAGGAAGAATGGCTGAAGCGAGTAGACTGAGGACATCACTTCAGCGTTGCAAGGAGATGGGGTTTGGCAAATTTTCAGAGTGGCGAGTTAGAGGAAATTTTAGCGATCGCACGATCGGCAGGTTGGAGGGCGGCCGACGTTCTTTTGGAGGCGCAACACTCTAGTTTCGACATTCAAGAATCGGGCGACAGCCCTGTGACAACGGCTGATTTGGCGGCCAATCAAGTCATTCTTGAGACATTGCAAGCCTCCCTCGGCGTTCAAGATTTTGCCTACCTCAGCGAAGAAACCTTCAAAACTCAGCCAACCTCAGCCCGACGCGGCAAACCCTGGGTCTGGGTTATTGACCCCCTAGACGGCACAAAAGACTTCATCAACCGCACCGGAGAATATGCCGTCCATATAGCTCTCACCCACGCAGGTCGCCCCCTTCTTTCTGTGGTGGCCTGTCCCGAATTTGGCAAGCTCTACTACGCAACCTCCGGCAAGGGCACTTTTGTCGAAACTCGTGACTCAGATAAACCCAAAAAGCTGCGAGTTTCAGAGAATGCCCGATCGCAGGATTTGACCATCGTCACCAGTCGCAGCCATCGCAGCGATCGTCTCAACCAACTCATCCAACAATTTCCCTGTCAGGGTCAACGACAGGTGGGCAGTGTGGGCTGCAAGATTGCGGCGATCGTCGAGCAGCAAGCCGATCTCTACATTTCTCTTTCTGGCAAATCTGCCCCCAAAGATTGGGATTTTGCTGCCCCAGACCTGATTCTGACCGAGGCTGGCGGTTGCTTCACCCATTTTGACGGTACACCTCTGACTTATAACCAGGATGATGTCAACCAATGGGGCGGGCTGCTCGCCAGCAACGGCCACTGTCATACCGAACTATGCGATCGCGCCGTCCACATCTTGGCAGATATCGATCGACCCACCTAAGAGACCTCGCCGTAAAATTAACATTGGCATTGGCTTTGGCAGATAAAGCGTAAAGGATGAACAACACCCCAGACAGTTTTTGATAGGCAACGACAGAATGAGGGTTTCAGCCCTCTTCGACAGTAGCTAAACTAACCAGAAACCAAGGGTTTCAGCATTCGCCCAGAAAATTGCCCGGGCTATTGACGAAGGGTGAAGCCTGCTCTCCTCCCTCTTCTCGCAAACACTGTGCTAAATATTCGTACTGTTCCAATGAGTTATAAATTTGGGCAGAAATGCGAACGAGACGGCTGGGTTCTTGGGGGAAAGGGACGATCGGCACTTCGATGCCAAATTTTGCTAGCAAAGCATCTTGTAGCTGTGTGTAGGAGCCATCTGCAAGTGGCACAGTTGCCAGCGCGCCGATCATCTCATCTGGACTCGGCAGAGCAACCTGCAATGCGTCACACAAAATTTTTCTGGCTGCCAGCGCCTTAGCTCGATTGTGAGCCATTAACTCAGCCCAGCCCCCCGGCAAGAGCGAACCCATAAATTTGATTGCCTCTGGCACAGACAAATAAGCCGTAGGATCGTCCGTCCCTGTCCAATCAAACTCTAGTCGGAAGCGGGAGCGATCGCACCGGGGCGAATTTGCGCCGTGACTGATGGCTAAGGGATGAATCTCGGCTTGTCTGTCTGGCTGAACATACAGAAACGCCGCTCCCTTGGGAGAACTCAACCATTTGTGACAATTTGCCGTATAGTACGTTGCGCCGATTTCTGTCAGGTTTAGTGCCACCATTCCGGGTGCATGGGCCCCATCGATCAGCGTGTCAATGCCTCGTTTTCTGAGCACCTGAACGATCGCAGCGATCGGCAACACCAGCCCAGTCTGACTCGTAACGTGATCTAACAATGCCAACCGAGTTCTAGAGGTTATAGCTTGCAAAATCGGCTCAATGACTTGAATGGGAGCCGCGATCGGATAGGGAACCTCTGCCACCACCACTCGCGCCCCCGTTCGTTCTGCCACAAAATTCAACGCGTTGCGGCAGGCATTATATTCCTGGTTGGTTGTCAGCAGTTCGTCACCTGGCTCAAACTTCAGCGATCTCAGAATCGTATTCACGCCCGTCGTCGCATTCGGCACAAATGCCAGGCATTCTGGGTCTGCCTCCACAAATTTTGCTAGTTCCAACCGCGATCGATCTAGCAGTGCTTCTAGATCTCGACCAAAAATTGCAGGGGCTGCCGCTCGATTTGCTGCCGCAGCCTTTGCTGAAATGCCAGCACAGAAATCGGACAGGCCCCAAAAGAACCATGATTGAGAAACACAATCTCCGGGTCAAGTAGCCAATGACTTCGGAATGATGATCCCTGAAGTCTGAAACTTAACGCTTCATCCCTCATATTTCATTTCTTTTCTTAAAACTCCCCAGGCTGGATTCGAACCAGCGACCAATCGATTAACAGTCGATCGCTCTACCACTGAGCTACTGAGGAACGTTTGCTCGTCGCGAATCCTATATTACCTACAAACAAAACGATTTGGCAAGCCTTTTCTAGAATTCATTCTTCAAGCTTGCCGTGGCGGAGGTTTGAGAGCCGCTGTTGAGCGATCGGATCGAGAGAATTGAACAAAAACCGCCCTGAGGGTTTTTTTGCATCTTTTTGTTTGCGTTTGACGCGACGGGCAATGTGATCTACGTCGTTGGCCAGCTTTTGAGCCGACATCCACTCTGCCCCATAACCAACTACCGTCAGTTGCTGGGCGCGATCGGACGTGGCCACAATCAAGCGCTGCTGGAACTTACGCAGATCGTGACGAAAATCTGCACAGGCTCGCTCAATATAGGTGTCTGCGGTCTGCCTCGCATCGGTGTAGTGGACGCACAAATGCTCGGTGATCACCTCGCGGTTGCTGGGGCAGTCTCGATATTGAGCATCAAACACCACCTGTGTCTCAAATCCCTGAAAGGCGCTGTAGCCCATCAGCGCTTCCACCAGTCTGCGCCGGGCTGCTTCCAGCCCTTCGCGATCGCGCACCTGCTTTAAGTCGTGCCAAGCGCCGACTATGTTGTAGCCGTCTACGAGCAATATGGCTTCTGGAGTGGAGCGTAGCATCGCTCAAACAGGAATAGGTTGACTTTGTATTCCTCGCTTCCTTAATATTTGCACTTTTATTTCAGATCTGTATACAAAAATTTGCACAAACATTCATGCAAAAGCCTGCCCAGAAAACCAGAGGCAAGATTGGGGCAGCAACGCAGTCAGAATTTCTGTGCTTAAGCGTGATTCACGGTTCGAGGGCTTCCATTTGCATCAGACGATTCCGCAAGCGATTGGGATCGCCGCGATCGACCACAGTGCCCTGTTCTAGCAAAAAAGCCCCATCACAATACTCCAATTCCTCCAAGCGATGAGTGACCCAGAGGGCGGTCAGTCCGCGACTTGCGACTAATGCTTGTACCTGAGCAACTAGCTCTAGCTGGCTGTCTGGGTCGAGCAGGGCTGTGGGTTCATCGAGCAGCAATACGTCGCAATGTCTGGCAATAGCCCCTGCGATCGCCACACGCTGCTTCTGCCCACCACTCAGGGCATAAATCGGACGACGCTGAAACGCCAGCAAATTTACCGCCGACAGAGCTTCTTCTACCCGTTGGCGAATTTCTAAGACCGATAATTTTTCTTGCACCAACCCAAACGCCACATCTGCGCCCACAGTAGGCATCACCAACTGGTGGTCGGGGTTCTGAAACACAAATCCCACGGTTGGCGAAATTTGAATCTCGCCTGATTGGGCAGTCAGCAAACCCGCTAGCAGGCGTAATAACGTCGATTTACCGCTGCCATTCGTGCCCAATAGCATCCAGAATTCTCCCTTGGGAACCTCCAAAGAGCAGGATTGCAGAATCGTTCCACCGTTGGGGAACCCAAAACAGAGATTGTGAGCTTGAATGGCAGCGGTGAAGGTCATGGAGCCAAACTACTCCGCCATTGCGAAGAAACCAGGGGTTCGACCCGAAGAGGAGGCACTGGATTTCTCATAAACCGACACCGCAGCAATGTTGTCGCTGAGGACTGCAAGTTTCTTTTCGGTCTGGCGATCGCAGGTCAGCTCTAGGAGATGGCTGCCGCCCGATCGCATCGATTCGGCGATTTCTTTGTAGGTGGCATCTGCCTCTTCTGCGGATTTGCGCTGTACCGAAAGCGGAACGGGTGAATTTTTGAGCGTCAATTCGATGATGAACATAATGTAGAGTTCGTTACAGAAAGCCAGATTCTAGTATCGCAAATCTCAAGGCGATCGGCTTGCCAAGATGCAAATCGAAATGTCGTGTGCAATCTTCAATGAGACATTGATGGAGGTTTTGGATACGAATTTCCTGGAAAAATCAGCCTAAGATGCAAAGGAAATGTTCACGCAGAACGCCCGATGACTTCAACAAAATCTAGCGCCCTTGATCTCGCTCCCCTCATCGCTGACCTCGCTGGACTGGACATCATCACCGATCCCAACCAAGTTTATAAACTCTCGCAAGACTATTACACCTTTAGCCCCGTGCTTGTGCCCCAACTGACCGGAAAAGTGGGCGATATTGTTATCCGTCCTGCGGACGAAGCAGAGGTGCTTCAAGTAGCCCAGTCTTGTGTGCGGTACAAAATTCCGCTTACTGTTCGTGGCGCAGGAACCGGAAACTATGGGCAGTGCGTTCCCCTAGAAGGGGGCGTAATTTTAGACATGACACGCATGACGGCGGTGAAGTGGATCAAACCCGGTATGGCACGGATGGAAGCAGGCGTGAAGCTTTCGGCACTCGACAAACAGACGCGAGAAACGGGTTGGGAAATTCGGATGGCTCCGTCTACCTACCGGACAGCGACGATCGGTGGTTTTGTCGGCGGCGGCAGTGGCGGCATCGGTTCCATAACCTACGGGCAGTTGCGCGATCGGGGCAACCTCCAAGCGGTGCGCGTGGTGACAATGGAAGCCGAACCGAGGGCGATCGAACTGCGCGGCGACGATGTTTACAAAGTCGCCCACGCCTATGGCACAAATGGCATCATTACCGAACTCGAAGTTCCCCTGGCTCCCGCTTACCCCTGGGCAGAAGCGATCGTGACGTTTTCCGAATTTATGACGGCGGCTCGCTTTGGGCAAGCGCTAAGCGACGCAGACGGCATTATCAAAAAGCTAGTTTGTATCTGTGCGGCTCCCCTTTCGACCTATTTTGCGGCTCTTCGGGGCTACATTCCCGATGGGGCACACTGCGCGCTGCTGATTGTGTCAGAAACCTCCCTCGAAGCGTTGAGTGAGCTAGTCAAGGAGTTTGAGGGTCGCATTACTTATCAAAAAAATTCTCAAGAAGCGAGTAAAGGAGTGACGATCGCCGAATATTCTTGGAATCACACCACCTTACACGCTCGCAGTGTTGACCCAACCCTAACCTACCTGCAAACCCTCTTTCCTGACGACAAACGGCTAACCTTGCTAGAGCACATGTACCAGCATTTTGGCGATGAGGTGATGGTGCATCTAGAATTTTTGCGCGTGGGTGGGTCTGCCCGCCCCGCTTCGCTGCAAGTCGTTCGCTACACAACCGAGGAGCGTCTCAACGAAATTATTGCCTACCACGAATCCCACGGTGCTTTTATCTTCAACCCTCATACTTACGTGTTAGAAGAAGGTGGCATGAAACAAGTGGATGTGGAACAACTCAAATTCAAAGAAAAGGTTGACCCCTATGGGCTGCTCAACCCAGGGAAGATGCGGGCCTGGCTAGAGCGTTAGCCATCACGTTAGCCATCACGTTAGCCATCAGAGGAGGGTAATATTCTAGACAAGATGCTAACGAGTTCATGCAAATTCTTCATGAGGATTGTTTGAACGATTCGGATTCCTGCTCAAATGTTCTGAATAGTCGTTCAGAATCTGATGTCATTAGGAGTGAAATTTCCAGCTTTATGTTTGATTGTATTGTTGTAGGAGCTGGGCCCGCCGGAGGAACTGCCGCCTATCATCTCGCAAAGCGTGGACGCTCAGTACTCGTGCTGGAAAAAGATGCGTTGCCCCGCTACAAAGCTTGCAGTGGAGGGGTGTCTCCCGCGATCGCCCAGTGGTTCGATTTCGACTTTTCTCCGGCTGTCTCGCTGAAAGTCGATGCGATTCGCTACACTTGGAAGCTGGGCGACCCCGTTGATGCAACGCTCAACACGCCAGAACCGATGTGGATGGTCAATCGGGACGTGTTCGATCACTTCTTGGTGCAGCAGGCACAGTCTAAAGGAGCCGAACTGCGCGATCGTACCTCTGTCACTGGCATTCAGTTCAAAGGCGACCACTGGCAAGTCAACACAACAAACGGTTCAGTCGAAGCAAAATATCTCATCGCCGCCGACGGAGCCAAAGGCCCAATGGCAAAATGGCTCGGATTCAAAGAACGCAAAACTCGTATGGCCGCTGTGATGGAGTCTCCTCGATCGAGCCATCCCAATCAGGCCCAATTTGATTTTGGCATCGTCAAAAACGGCTTCATTTGGAACCTGCCCAAAGCAGACGGACACTCGATCGGAACCAGCACCTTTCGAGGGGGCGATGGCGAAGACCTCAAAGCCGATCTCTCCGAATATGCTGCCCTGGCTGGCATCGATATCAAGAGCAGCCAGATTCACCAGCATCCCCTCTGCCTGTGGGATGGCGATCAGAAGCTTCATGCTCAAAACGCCCTTCTCGCGGGAGAAACCGCCTGTGTGGTCGATCCCTTCACCGGCGAAGGAATTCGCCCCTCTATGTTTAGCGGCATGAAAGCCGCCGCCGCCATCGACCAGGCGCTATCCGGCGATCGCAATGCCCTGAGCAACTACACCGACATCATTCAAAAAGAATGGGGAGTAGATATGGTATGGGCACAACGGCTAGCAGGCGTTTTCTATCGCATTCCCGGCATCGGCTACAAAGTAGGAGTCAAGCGCCCCACGGCCACCGATCGCCTAGGCAAGATCATGTGCGGTGAGTTGCGCTATGCCGATGTAGCGACCCGTGCCCTAAAGCGCCTGAGTGGTAGCCTGATCCCTGGTATGGGCGGCTAGGCCCAAAGATCCTTGGCTTCTAAAGGGCAATCGCGAAAATAAAATACTAGGCAAACATGAATTCCCACAGGGGCATGGCACTGCCGTGCCCTAAATTGTGGCTCTCTGAGAGCGATCGCCTGATCCACAGGGTTTCACAGATCGTTTTGTGTAATCGAAAGGTTCGATATACTGCGTCAGCCTATAGATTTTGGTTTAGGAAGGGTGGTGGGGCTGCGCCAGCCAGGGGTTCCACCCCTGCACCCCGTCCAAAATCTTTAATTTTATGCCC
>JAAUOZ010000208.1 GCA_012034655.1 Leptolyngbyaceae cyanobacterium CSU_1_3
ACAACTTAATACATCTTAGACTTGACGATTCTTGCATCCCAGTATGCCCATGCTTTCCCGATTTCAGCGGTCTAATTGAGCGCTAAAAGCAAAAACTCCCGTACTCTGTATCTCGCACCCTATCTCACACCCAACCCTGTATCTCACCTAGCAGAACTGCCTCTGCAATTCAGCAGAGCCTAGCAAATGATGCTATCTCAGGCAGCAACAGAAGTCACGCCTTAGAGCAAAATTCCCTTACTAAAGCGCAGCTAGGAAACTCAACTCGCTGACTAAGCTCAACATGCTGTCACGCTGTGAGCAGGTTCATTGCCCTATAATTTAGCACTGTCACCCACGATCGCAATCACCAATTTCAAAAAATAATGCATCCCTAAACAGATTGAATCTCAGCCAAGAATGTCATTCCTATCTAGTTAATAGATACAATGTTTGCACAAAGACGCTGGCTATATCAGACCCTGACCTATCAAGCGTGGAATTTTAACTAGAAGATTTCTAGCAAACCAGTCACCCACTGTCTTCGACTGCACTCAGCTAGCTTGCGCCCTGAGCGCAGTCGAGGGGCAAAAGTCGAAAGGTAATACCTTAATTTAGAAATCACCTAGGATTGCAAGCCCTTCAGAAAGCTTGAGCTTGCAAAACTCCCAACCTTAAGCTCTTTCAGAGACTCAGTCAGTTTCTTCTCACACTGGAGAGTGCAAGAATTGTAAGACCCAAGGGCAAATTATTGAACTGAGTGCCGATCGTAAATTGGGGAGATGATTGAACGTTCATGCAGGGACAGTTGAGTGAAATAGACATCCGCAGCATCCTGCAACTGATCGAACTCGGTCAGCGCACAGGTGAGCTTTTTGTAGAGGCTTACCCTTCCCATTGGCTCCCACAGGATTCTCGCGCCACAAGAGCTTTGATTAGCCGCTCTTGGTTTGTCTTCTTTCTCAATGGTCACATCGTCTATGCTGGCGAAACGGAAGGCAATCTGGCTCGACTGCGCGACTATCTGCGGCGCTACAAAGTAGAAGACTCCCTGGAAAGTGTAGCGTTGCCGTCGATCGCTGCCTTCAATGCCCCTGAGTATGGCTATCTGTGGGCGCTGCTCGAAAATCATATTCTCACGCCTGCTCAAGGGCGCACCATCATCCAGAGTATGGTTCATGAAACTTTGTTTGATCTGCTGAGCTTGCATCAAGGCTCCTTCATTTTTGAGATTGGTACGCCGCTTTCTCCCCAATTGATGACTCTGGAGATTGCCCCGTTGGTGGCAAAAATCATCAAACAGGTGCAGGCGTGGAAGCAACTCCATCCTCACTTGCAGTCTCCCGATCAGTGCCCGATCGTGGCCCACTCAGACTCTCTACAGGCAGCCCTCCCAGAAGCGACTTTTAGTACCCTCGATCGCTACGCCGACGGTAAAACCTCCCTGAGACAAATTGCCCGCTACCTAAATCGTGACGTTTTCACCGTGGCCAGAGCCATCTATCCCTACGTGCAGAAGGGCTGGCTTCACTTGGCTCAACCTCCGACCGAAGAATCAGGAGGTTCAAAAAATCGTGTCAGAGATCTAGGACTGTGGCAAACTGCTAAGACACCAAGGGTTGTTTGTATCGAAGATAGTGCGACCGTTCGCAAAACCGTCGAGTATATTTTGAACCAGCATGGCTATGAAGTAACGGCGATCGACAACCCGCTTAAGGCACTGAGCCTTGTGTTCCAACTCAAGCCCGATCTGATTCTCTGTGACATTGCCATGCCCGAACTAGATGGTTACGAAATTTGCGCCATGCTCCGCAAATCAACGGCGTTTCGCCAAACTTCGATTATCATGCTCACCGGGAAAGATGGATTCATCGATCGTGTCAAAGCTCGGATGGTCGGTGCAACCGATTACTTAACCAAACCCTTTGGAGAAAGTGAATTACTCATGTTACTAGAAAAATATGTGGGTCAAGGACAACCCAACCCACCTCAGCCAGATACGCTGTTGGCGGATGCCCTCCAAGATGGGCTAGAAATTAATCTCACTTGACACCTTCCCCACTCAAGAGAGATGGGTAGAGTGCTTTCATAAAAGAAAGGAATCGTTTGAACCTGCGATTCTCTCGTTGATGCTTTCTTAAAACTGCGATCGCAGCAACCCAAAACTCAGTCTTCTAGTTTTTCCTTTTGGCGCATGAAACCACCCTGCCCACCCCATGGGTAGATGGGGTATTCCGCTCAAAAGAGCTAACCCGTTATTTTTAACGAGAGTCTGATTATTTCTAGGGATTGGGGGTACTTTAGTTAATACACGGTTCAAAGTAAACAGCGTGGGTTTTTCCCGTCATCGGTTAAGCCAGCAAGCAGGTAGGGGGTTATGAGTACAGTTCTGGTCGTCGAAGACAGCGTCACTCAACGGGAAATGATTACGGATCTCCTCAAGGGGAGTGGGCTGAGTGTCACCGTCGCCAGTGATGGGGTCGAAGCGTTAGAACAGATTCAGGGCCATTGTCCTGACCTGGTTGTGCTAGATATTGTGATGCCCCGGATGAATGGTTACGAAGTCTGCCGCAGACTCAAAGCTGACCCCAAAACGCAGAAAGTTCCAGTGGTGATGTGCTCTTCTAAAGGTGAGGAATTCGATCGCTATTGGGGCATGAAGCAAGGGGCAGATGCCTATATTGCCAAACCGTTTCAGCCAACAGAACTGGTGGGCACCGTTAAGCAACTATTGAGAGGTTAGGGATTGATGCAATGGTAGGGAATTCGGATTTTTTAACGGGTCGAGGTCACGATCAAGCGCCTGAGTTTCAAGAATTAGAAAGCCCTGAAGGCGAGTTGCATCTGCGGTTCTACATTCCCTCTGGAAACGAATTTGCGCTGCCAGCCACGGGCATCCGAGAGGTGCTTTCCCCTTCACCCGATCGGATCACGCCTGTTCCGAATGTTTCTCCCCTGCTTTTGGGTACGCTGAACGTGCGCGGTCGCGTGGTTTGGGTGGCAGATTTGGGGCAATTTCTCGGAGATTCTGTACCCCTCAATACAGACAAGCCCGAAATATCAGTGATAGCGGTAGAAGATCAAGACATCATGCTAGGACTAGCAGTAGACCGAATTGTAGGGATGGAATGGCTAGACGTGGATCATGTGCAAATGCCAACTGCCGTACCAGACAGTGTTGCGCCTTTTCTACGCGGCGAGTGGGTCTTAGAAAGCTCAGATAAGCAGCTTTTGCGCCTTTTGGATCAGGTCTCGATTTTGCGATCGGCGCGGTGGGCAGCATGATCGATGAACCAAACAGGTCAACACTCTGTACAATCAATGCCATGAGTCTACATCTCATGGAGCGATCATCTCATGGAGCGATCAGGAAGACTTTTACATCCTTAACTTTTATACCTTTAATACAAGTATTCCTTCATTCTGATCGCAGCATTGCTCACAATCGGATGTATCATTCTCATCTAACTGATCACTCTCACTTTACACTGACTGCTCACTTTTTCTAAGCTTCAGATCAAACAATCAGAGCAGATCTTCTAGCGCACACACGCACTTGCAGGAGAAGGCACATGGCACGCGGGACTGAGTTCGCCCAAGAATACCAACAGGCTGAAAGAGCCTACATGCAGGGCAAGTATGATGAAGCTGCCGGAATTGTCGATCGCTTAGTCAATCAACACCCTCAAGACCCCAGCGCTCGGCTGCTGCGAGGTCACATCTATTGCTATGGGCTTCAGCAATACGACGTTGCCCAAGAGCAATATCAAACCGTCCTTGATTTGACTTCTGACCCAGAATTTGTAGACTACGCCAACAGTGGTCTCGCCTATGCCAGCCAGTTTGCTGGAGAGATGGCTGGCAACAGCTTTAGCAATACAGAAGATCTAGCCAACGATAACGCCAGTTTTGGCGACTTCGCTGAGTTCACCCCGTCTGATCAAGCGGTCACCCGTCCCCAGGCTGATTCCGATCCAGTCCCCGATTTTATGTTGGATGATATGGATTTGGAGGTCAATCAGCCTGCCCCATCGGTTCGTAGAATTGATGCCTACGCCGACCCTTTTGAGATGTCTGACAGCAATGGCAGGCACGACTCGAATGCAGCCACCTTTGCGGCAGATCAGTTCGCCTTTGATGAACCTTCTTATCCTCAAAGCTCCAACACTCCTCGTAATTCTGACTTCACAAATCACGGGTTAGATGACTTTCCAGCCGCGATGGATGACTTTGATAGCGTTTTTGCTTCAGACTTCACAGAAAACGCTCCCGATCGCTTTCCTGCTTTCTCTGAGCCAGAAACGCCAGCCACCAGCAATCACGACACCCCCTCTGCTCGTTCGGCCTTCAACAACCGAGTGATGGGCGAAGATACGCTATTTATGGGCGGGCCCGATCTTTATGATTCGTTGACCTCGACCGATCCAGATCAAATTGATGCGCTCTACAGCAATTCTGCATCTCCGCCCAGCATGAATTCTTCTTCGTCAGGCTCGACGGGTAGTCAGAGCAGCGTCGATTTTCTGGATGACTTTGAAGATTTTGATGACCTGGGCAACCTATCTGATTTTGATTTGTCTGAAGACTCTGCGGGGTTTACCAGCCCTTCGATAGGCAGTGGTTTTGGTCTAACGGGCAACAGTATGGCAACGGCTTCGGATCGATCGGCCGCCGTAGAGTTTAGCGAGAGCGATCGATCCACCATTCGAGAAGACGAGCTATTTAGCATCTCCAGTGCTTCTGAGCAAGTTCCCACCTTTACCCAACTCGATAACCCTGTCGAAGAAGCCACCCCAACCGTAGAGCAGGGAATGCTGGCTCCCCTCGAAAACTCTCCTCTGCCTACCAAGCAGCTAATTGTGGCAGGGGTCGCCGGAATTGCCTCGGCAGTAGCAGTGGCTCTGGTCAGCTTTGTTTCCTCTAACGTGGCTTCCCAGGAGAGAAACCCTGAAGTGGTGTCAGAAGTTCGGAATGTAGGCTGGTTGATGACGGGAGCCGCCCTTCTAGCAGGGACGGGGGCTAGTTTTGCGGTGGGGCAGATTGTGGCCAAACAGATGAAGCGATCGACAGATGATCTGCAAGCTCAGTTTGATGCGGTGTGTCAGGGCAACCTCAACGCTCGTGCTACGGTTCATTCGGCCGACGAGTTGGGTCAGTTGTCCTCTAGTTTCAACCAAATGTCGCGGGTGATTTTGACAACCACTAGCGAGGCGCAGCGTAAAGCAGAAGAGCAAGAGCAAGCAAAGGAAGACTTGCAGCGGCAGGTAATTCGTCTGCTAGACGACGTGGAAGGTGCAGCACGCGGTGACTTGACCGTGCAGGCAGAAGTGACGGCAGACGTATTGGGTGCGGTAGCTGACTCCTTCAACCTGACGATTCAAAATCTACGCGAGATCGTTCAACAGGTGAAAACCGCCGCTCGTCAGGTGAGCAAAGGTTCGACTGAAAACGAGATGTTTGCCCGTAGTTTGTCGTCTGACGCATTGAGACAGGCTGAAGAACTCGCGGTGACGCTCAACTCGGTTCAGGTGATGACTGATTCGATTCAACGGGTGGCAGAAAGTGCTCGTGAGGCAGAAGAGGTGGCTCGTTCTGCCTCAGCCACTGCTCTGAAAGGGGGTGAAGCGGTAGAACGCACGGTGGCTGGGATTCTAGAAATCCGAGAGACCGTGGCCGAAACCACGCGCAAGGTGAAACGCTTGGCAGAGTCTTCCCAGGAGATTTCTAAGATTGTGGCGTTGATTTCTCAAATTGCATCTCGTACCAACCTACTGGCTCTAAACGCTAGTATTGAAGCAGCACGAGCCGGAGAAGCGGGCAGAGGCTTCGCGATCGTCGCCGATGAGGTTCGTCAACTCGCCGATCGTGCCGCCAAAGCCTCCAAGGAAATCGAGCAGATTGTGCTACAAATTCAGAGTGAGACTGGCTCAGTCATGACTGCAATGGAAGAAGGCACTCAACAGGTCATTGAGGGGACTCGCCTGGCAGAGCAAGCCAAGCGATCGCTCGAAGATATCATTCAAGTCTCGAATCGCATTGATACGCTGGTGCGATCGATTACCGCAGATACCGTAGAACAGACGGAGACCTCTCGTGCGGTGGCTCAGGTGATGCAATCGGTTGAGTTGACGGCCCAAGAAACGTCTCAGGAGGCACAGCGAGTCTCCGGTTCTCTACAAAATCTGGTAGGTGTTGCACGCGATTTGTTGACCTCCGTAGAGCGGTTCCGCGTCGAAACCGTCGAACGTAAATAGCCAGTCACCCCAGTTTCACGGTCGATTCTACAGCCACGATCGGCGAAAGCATTGATTTTAAAACCCGCAATTAGGAGATCCACAGACTCTAGTTCATCAATCACCTCAAGTTCACCGATAACCTCACCGATAACCTCGCCCTAGACAGGTTATTCATCTTCCTGGAAGACTCAATCCAACTTAGAAAGCGTCTGGACGGAGATCACTCTA
The DNA here is from genome assembly GCA_012034655.1 of Leptolyngbyaceae cyanobacterium CSU_1_3. Classification (GTDB taxonomy): domain Bacteria; phylum Cyanobacteriota; class Cyanobacteriia; order Leptolyngbyales; family Leptolyngbyaceae; genus JAAUOZ01. Next base: position 6,444 of record JAAUOZ010000208.1, read on the forward strand.
TTAAAGAAAGGGACACAGCGATGCAGCCGGAACAACAGCAGCGAATCATGGGCTATTTCATTGAGGAGGCGAAAGATCACCTCAATACTATTGAGCAGGGTTTGCTGAATCTGCAAGGCACGATCGACGATCCAGAAATGGTTAACGAGGTCTTTCGGGCGGCGCACTCTGTGAAGGGTGGAGCCGCAATGCTGGGGTTGAGCAGCATCCAAAAACCTCCCATCGACTAGAGGACTTCTTCAAAATTCTCAAGGAGACTCCTGGAATCAAACCCGACCAAACCCTAGAGTCACTCCTCTTACAAGTCTTTGATACGCTTCAGGAGCTACTAGAGCATCTCCAAGGTCCGTTTGGCTTAACCGAGGAAGCAGCAAGTGCAGCCATGGCAGGAGTGGAGCCTATTTTTGAAGACCTCAAGCAGCACATGACGACCCTAGAGAGTCAAGCAGGGGCGGCGGCGGTCGGGGCGAGTCCTTCGTCAGAATCTCCCCCCTTCCTTCAGCCTGTCGGTGCTCACGACAGTGCTCTGCTGCTGATTTTTCAGAACGATGTTCCCGTTCAACTGCGGGAAATGCTGCAACTCTTTCGGCAGGCAGAGGCGCTCTCTGATGGCCGCGCTCGTTTGCAGGAAGTGTGCCGTGGCTTAAAAGGGCTGGGAGAAGCGTTTGATCTGTATCCCTGGTGCGATTTGGTCGAAACTGCCAGTCGAGCGATCGCGGTTCCAGAGAATTCCTATCGCACTTTAGCGCCGATCGTCCTCAAAGATCTCAAGCAAGGACAGGAAGCCATTCTGGCTGGACGCATTGCCGACGTTGCTCCCAGCAACCAACTGCAAGCCCTGGCTCCTCTAGAAGCACTGCCCGATCTGGCAGTTGATACAGACCTGGCAGACTTCTTTGCGATCTCAGACTCCCCCGAACCCACCGAACCCTTTGATCTGCCTGGGCTTAACTTCGCCACCCAAACCACCCTAGATCCTCTAGAGTTGAACGACCTTAACTTTGATGCTGGGCTGTTTGAGACCGAGGGCGAAGACGATCGAGAAGATACCCATCAATTTGGCATCACTGAGCGCAGTGGCTCCGAGGTGGGCATGGCCGAGCTGAACAGCTTGGCCGATCTATTTGAGGGTGAAATGCCAGACTTGGGCGCAACCTGGCAAGAAGAAGAGGTGATCAGTCATCCTGCAACCTCTCTCGATTTCAATGGCACATCCGATATAGAGGATGCAAACGATTTTTCAGACTTGTTGTTTGATGAACCTGCCGAAGCTCCTGTGGCTTCAAGTTCTGCTAGTTTTGGTCAACCGCTTCAGGGCAGCGATCCCCTAGGGAACTTTTTGGGAACCGAAGCGATCGATGCAGAACCTGACGATTTTGGCTTGCCCGACTTTGATGCAGAATTGTCGGATCTGACAGAGCTTTCTAGCTCAAATCCTTCAGAGACCGATCCTTTTGCAGGCTTCGAGTTAGAAGATTTGCAAGCACTCGATCTGAGAAATGAGTCAGGCAGCAACTTTGCAGCGATCGATTGTGCGGATGAATCTGAAGCAGCTGCCCCCCTGGACAACTTGGGCGAACTCTTCGCGGGGCTTGATGAAAACGACCTAAATTTTGCCCAGTTTTCAACGACTCCAGCAGAGTCGAATCTAGCGCCCACTAATTCTGAGTTTGGGGGGTTTGACCTAGATGGAATGCTAGAAGAAACGGCTCTTTCTGAATCACCTGCCAACGATTGGGATAGTCTTGGTTTCGAGGAATCTGCGCCACTACCGTCTCCTGGGGAAAGTTCAGAGGCTCAGAGTGAGTTGGGTACTTCTAGCGATTTCTCCTTCGATCTGATGGATCTAGAGGGCGAGACGGCTGGCAATTTGACCGATTTGACAGAGCTTTCTTTGTCTGATGAGCTTGAAGCGCTTCCAGAGCTAGGAAGTCTTGATGACCCGTGGGGCGAATTAAGCAATACTAACTCACTCCCAGAATTGAATGATGCTGGTCTTTTTTCGGATACAGAAAATCCTTTTTCCTTCGATGCTGCTAGTCTCTTTTCGGATACAGAAAATCCTTTATCCTTCGGTGATCAGGCGCTATCCGAGGACGCACTTAGTTTAGGCCAAGCAGACGATGAATTTTCAACTTTAGAAGCGGTTTCAGCAACAAACGAGAACCCCTTTTCTTTTGATTCCCTCCTGACTCAGGGTGAATTTTCTCCAGAACCGGAAGCCTCAGAGCTTAACCCGATCGCCTCATCCTCCCTAGACCTTGATGCCTTCGATTTTGATTCAAATTCACTCATTGATGACCTGAGCGACCTGTCAGAACCCAAATCTAGCTTGAGGGCTGATCGGTCTGTTGGCTCTGGGTTAGATAGTCTAGACGATGAGTTTCTGAGTTTGGGCGATGTAGAAGGAAATTTGGATGCCCTGCTTGGAGAAAGCACTGAGACAAGCCCTCTAGAATCGGAAATAGCTCTCAACTCACCTTCAGAAGCAGATGAAGAGAGCATGGCAGCACTCTTTGATGCAGAAGATTCTCTAGATTTTGAGCTAAACACAACCCTAGAGGTGAGCGAAGATTTAGGAGATTTGTTGGGTGACAGTTCTGAACTGTTTAATACGGCAGCCGATGGTTTGGATGACGGTTCTGACTTATTTGGTTCACCTCTTTCTGAGACTCCTCCATCTGAAGCCACGATCGCTCCTTTGCCCGACTCTCCAGACTTGGGAGATTTCGATTTTAACTTTGACAATCTTGACAATGACGCTGAAAGTAGCTTGGATGACCTACTCTGCCCAGGCGTGACCGAAGAAAATTTATCCGACTTAAACAGTCTTTCTTCAGAGGGCGATGACCTGGATGAGCTTTTCAGCTTGGGTGAGGTCGCGGCAACTGAGTCTTCAGAGGATGCCCTACTGAACGATGATTTCTTGGATCTCGGCTCCATCACTTCTCATTTTGAAGAGGCAGCGTTAGACCAATTCTCGCTAGAGATTGCCTCAGAAGACCTAAGCTTCGATTTAGATTCTCCGTCGGAAGCATCCTCTGAGGAAGTCGATACCCTCTTGAATGACTTCGACTTAGATTGGGAAGCAGAAAAATCTGAGCCGTCGATCGTCCCCGCTTCAGAATTAGACTTTGATCTGGAATTGGGCGACCTCAACACTCCAAGTCAACTATCAGACGATGATCTGGACTTCGCAGCACTTGAACTCGAACCGTCGATCGTCCCCGCTTCAGAATTAGACTTTGATC
>JAAUOZ010000209.1 GCA_012034655.1 Leptolyngbyaceae cyanobacterium CSU_1_3
TCACCGAGAAGATGTTTTCTTAGCGCTAGTGCTTGTTTGTAGAGGGATTCTGCCTCAGCGTAGCGTCCCTGATTTCGGTATAGCACTGCTAAATCGGTGAGGCTGGTGGCAACATCGGGATGGCTCTCACCCAGAATGCTTTTACGGATAGTTAATGCTTGTTCTGCTAACGGAATTGCTTCATTGAGTTTACCCTGCTCGTAAAGCTGCTCCACCTGTTGCTCCAACCGTTTTGCTTCCTTGAGCGCAGTGGTCTGCTCGGCAGAAAACGATCGCTCCTCTTGAGCCAACACACGCGGCGCAACACTCGCAGGAACACCAACGCTGGCAGCAATCAGACCCAGCAACAGCAAAGCCGAAGTCATTTTTGACGAAAGCAAGCAACGGGGAAAAGTCATCGCAATATGTAGAAACGTCTGTAATAAATTGTCGCTCTCGACCCTGAGAACTTATGCAAACCTTGAGTCAACTCTCTCCAATTCACGGAGTTTTCGCTCAAATTCTCCCACAAAACGATCGACGCACGGAGATCATTTGAACACAATCGCACCTTCAATCCTCACCATTCGAGTTTGAAAGGGGAACGATCGTATCTCAAGCAACAAATTTCTCACTTTAAGTAGGAACGAACACGTAGTGAAGCGAAGCCACCGTGCTCTAAACCACAAATTTTGAGAAGAATGAAGGGTCGATCGCTCACACGATGCAAATCAAGTAATGGATTCAAGGGAATCAATGTGATTGCAGGGCTTTGAGCTTGTTGAACGCCGCGAAATACTATCACGAGCATCCGCATAAAGATTTTAGTCGAGCCAAAACGAAGTAGCAATTTGCATAAGACCTGTTCGCCTGGGTGATATTCAATTGTGTGAGAGCAACCTAGCCTCTCATACAAATCGCAAACCTAAACAACTGAGCCATCATGATGACTGAATTTCAACTGGAAACAACCACCACAGAAACAGCAGCCATGTCTCCGATCGCAGAGGCAAGTTCTGCTGAAATGATGCCGCTCGGTGAGGATGAACTGGATCTTTGCCCCGGCGGTAGAAATGCTGGCTCATCCACCAGCGGCTTTTTTCGCAACCGAATGGCAATGACGAAGGGCACTTTTGCAGGGCCTGAAGGGGCTGGCAGCTTTAGCTCGGTCATGACTGAAGAAACGGGGAGCTTTTCTCAAGAAAACTGGGACATCTTCCAGTAGATAACTAACTCGGCAGGCATTGCCGCAATCATCTGGTGGGAATGCCTGTCATTGTCTCAGCCTTTTGAGTGCTTCATTCACACCCTGCGATCGCGTTCTAAGTGCGTCTAAACAGTTGTTCTCTAGACGCGATCGCTGCTTGAACCATGCTGTTCATTACTTGATTCCACGAGCGCCACAAGGAACTCCGCAATGACTCCACAGGATAGTGAACCCGAAAAGTCACAATTAACGCCGCTTTCCACCGATGAACTTGAAGCAATCTCTGGTGGACTAGTCAATGTTTCATTCACGCTGCTGATTGCCGAAGATGAATGTGAATTTGTGACGCAAGAATTTTCGAGCGGGGGCAATTTAGTTCAATGACCTCCGGTCGAAGCAGACGATCGCTGTTTGGCTTGAAGTTTTCCGGCAGTTTTGAATCGATGAATGACTTCTCTTCCTTCTTCTCTAACTTCACAAGATCCTTCTTTGGCAGACGTTAAGCCGCTGATCAAAGTCTAACTGGGTTAGTTCAAGCGATTGCTCCTTTTAGTTAACTGTTTTAGTTAACTGAGTAATCCTCACTTCGGAATTAATACTCTAGAGGTCAACAATTTACATGATGGACTCGCTTCTGTTCCAAATCATGAGCAGTGACGATATTGATTGGCTGATTGCAGCAGGTAAAGTGCAGGAGTGGCTTCCCAATCAAGAGGTCACTCAATCTAGCAATTTTTCCAATCAAGTTGGTCTGTTACTAGATGGACAATTCACGATCGCACTGCCTTATCAAGCCAAAGATAGTTTAAAGGAATTTGCTCAACTGAGCCGTGATGTTTGGGTTGGTGTGGTGCCTAGCCTAGAAGCATTTTTGTCTACTGCAACCCTTCAAGCCAAAACCCGTTGTCAATGGTTAGCGATCGATCCGATTCAACTAGCAGATAAACTGGCGCAAGATGCAACCTTCACAGCCCATTTCTATCAGTATCAGGCAGTCTTGATCATGCAGCGGCTGCAAGCATTGATCATGCAGTTTAAGTTGCATCCAACCGTTCTGTATCAAACTAACATCAAGGAAGCATCCAGCTTATTTGCCGAGCTTCAGGCTAGTGATTTAGATTGGTTGATTGCTGTGGGACAGCGACAGCAGTTGCCTAGTGCGTCTGTCTTACAAACCACTGATCGCCCGATCGAAGCCTTGCAGATTGTCTTAGAGGGCGCACTCAGCTTAAGTGTACCTAGTGAGCCTTCCAATAATCTCGCTGATGTATTGTTTCCAGTTAGCACCCTACAGGAACCTGAAGAGATTGCTCGGCTCGCTCGCGGCGACGTGTTCGGCGAAATGCAATTGATCCAGCCCAAGTTCGGGATGTTTAATCATCGGGTTCAGGTGCAGACAATACGAGACACAGAGATTCTATCCATTCCTCGCTGGCGAATAGTTTCCAAATTGCTGCACGATTCTGAGTTTGCAACTCATTTCTATCAAGTTCTAGCCGTCTTGCTAGCGGGTAAATATCAAACCATTCTGAGCAGACTTGGATTTATTGTTCAAGCCGAAGAGAGCAGCAGCGATCGCGTACTAACGAAAGTGGCACGAGCCGAAACCAATTTTGAGTGGATGCTACAGCGAATTCAAACCAAAGTAGTCACTGGGAGAACGATTCAATGGTAGTCCAAGTTACGAATCAGTCAGAATTACCTCAAGATCGAGGTCAATCAATCAAGCGTCAACTCTTCCGCCAACAAGCCTTAGAGCAATCTGCTTCGCCAGAACAACTAGATCTTCCTATTCAAATTATTAACTCCAAACGCTGGCTATCGCTGCTGGCATTAGGAACTCTGGTGGCTGCGGGTTGTGCTTGGAGCGTGTTTGGCAAAATTCCTATCACGGTTACTGGAAAAGGAGTTTTGACGTATCCCAGCCAGATTAAAAGTATTCAAAGTTCGGGAACTGGACGAGTTGCCAAGGTTGAAGTGAAGGCGGGTGATCAAGTAAAAAAAGGACAAACATTGGCGGTGCTGGATCAATCGGAACTCAGACAACAACTTGAATTAGCTCGGAATAAATTGAGTCAGTTGCAGGTTCAGAACCAGTCCGCTAAGACGGCTCAAATTCAGCGTGAAAGCTTGGAGCAAACAACGATCGCCAAACAGCGCCAAACGATTCAGCAAGACTTACAAACTGTGCAATCGATGAACCCTGAACTTTATGCTGGCGGATTAGGTGCGATTCAACAAGAACGAAAGCTACTTCAGGAAAGGTTAGAGAAGCTTCGTCAACAAGCCACTGAGTATACCCAGATCTGGAATAGGCTCAATGCTTTAGCCAACGAAGGAGGCTATTCTCAGAATTCACTGATTAAGGATAGGCAAGAGTACCTGGTTAAACCTCAAACAGACATGCTTGAAGTTGAAGCCCAACTAAAACAGTTAGATGCGAAAGATGCGACTGCTCGCCAAGAGCACTTAAAAAACGTCAACAAAGTGAACGAACTTCAGGCGCAACTTCAAGAATTGGACAGCAAATCTGCTAGCCAGTCCGAACAAGATTTAGCAGCCACAACAAATCGAGACAAAGAACTTCAAGACACCAAAGATGCGATCGCTCAACTAAACCTTCAGCTTCAGCAAAGTACTCAAATCGTGAGTGAGTACGATGGCTACATTCGAGAACTCAACATTAGCCCCGGACAGCGCATTGAAGCGAGTGTAGGGATTGGTGTGATTGCGGCAAATCAACCGGATGCTCAACTCGAAGGCGTTGCATTCTTGCCTGTCGAAGAAGGAAAGAAGCTGGATGACGCAATGGTTAAACGGGGTGTTAATGTGCAAACTACGCCAACGATCGTGAAACGAGAAGAATTCGGGGGCATTTTGGGCAGAGTGACGAAGGTATCTCAATCGTCCATCACCCAAGAAGGCGCTGCTCACCTAGTTGGGAATCCAGCTATCTTGCCCACGCTGATGGAGCAAGGCAAAGCTTACATTGTCGTTTTCACCAAGCTGGAGCCATCGAAAGCGGGCAAGTACCGCTGGTCGTCGTCGAAAGGGCCCGACCAAGAAATAACTGAAGGCACTACCACTACTGTAAACATCACGGTTGAGGAGCGTGCTCCCATTTCTTACGTGATTCCATTGCTCAAATCACTTGTAGATCAGTAACAGTCTCACCGGCCCATCGCTAATTCAATCCTATGTCAACGCTTTCTTTGCCGAACGTCTCAAATCTTTCCTGGTCAAGCATCCTCAATCTCTGGCAGCGATGGCTAACTCTTCTGAAAGACCCCTTCACACGCCGCAAACTCATTCGACGCACCCCTTCTATATTGCAGATGGAAGCGGTTGAATGTGGAGCAGCATCCTTAAACATGATTTTGGGATATCATGGCTACACCGTCGCCTTAGCCGAGTTACGCCAAGCGTGCGGAGTCTCACGCGATGGCAGTAAAGCCTCAAATGTTCTGAATGCGGCTCGTCTCTACAAGCTAGACGCGGAGGGATTTAAGGCAGATATTTCAGCAATCCAGAAATTAGAACCGCCTTACATTGTTTATTGGAACTTCAACCATTTTCTCGTTGTGGAAGGCTTTTACCGCGATCGTGTCTACCTGAATGATCCGGCAACCGGCCCTCGCAGTGTATCGCTAGCTGAGTTCAGTGAATCATTTACCGGAGTGGTTCTTACATTCGTACCCGGAGCTAAATTTCAACGCGGCGGTGAAAAACCGAGTATTCGCCGACCCTTGCGGTATCTACAAAGCAGCGCGTTGTGGTCAAGATTAAAAAGCTCTGTTGGCTCTTTGATGTTTTGTATTCTGATTGGCTTTCTGCTGGTGTTACCCGGTTTAGCAACGCCTGCGTTTTCTCAGGTATTTATCGATCAGGTGATATTACAAGGACGGCAAGATTGGCTACGACCGCTAGTTATTGCAATGGTCATCACCGCAGTGCTAACCGGATTGCTAAAGCGGATGCAGTTACAAGTGCTGCGACAATTAAAAGTGAAATTGGCGATATCAATGTCTAGCCGCTTTTTGAGACATTTGCTGTACTTGCCAGTCAGCTTTTATGATCAGCGATTTGCTGGAGAGATCAGTAATCGAACCCAGTTGAACGATCGCCTCGCCCAGCTTTTATCAGGGCAGCTAGTCACTACGGTAATTTCTAGCGTCATGGTAATCTTTTACGCCGGGGTGATGTGGATGTATGATTGGGTGCTAACGCTGATTGGCATTGCCTTCGTAGCGCTGAATTTGATTGTTCTGCAATTGGGTGCTCGCCAGCGCATGGATACTAATATGCGGTTAATGCAGGTGCAGGGAAAAGCCGATGGTCAAGCGATCGCAGGGTTGCAAAATATGGAAACCCTGAAAGCATCTGGTGCAGAATCTGACTTCTTCACTCGCTGGGCAGGCTATTACGCCAAAGCCGTGAATGCACGACAGGAAATGGAAACCTTGAATCAGCGCATGAGTCTGCTTCCCACTCTATTATCTAGTTTGAGCGTCATGCTGCTGCTAGTTGTGGGCGGATTTCGAGTCATGGATGGGGTGCTGACGATCGGTAAGTTAATTGCATTTCAATCGCTGATGCAACAGTTTATGCAACCTGTGGGACAAATTGTGCAGCTAGGCGGTGATTTTCAAGAGCTAACGGGTAATCTTGCCCGCTTAGATGATGTGTTGAAGAACGAGAGTGATCCACTGGTTAAACTGCAATTGTCATCTCGTGGAGCATCTCAAGTAATTACCCAGCCCAAACTAGAAGGCTACTTAGAAATTCGCAACCTGACGTTTGGCTACAGTCGGACTGCTCCGCCCCTGATCGAAAACTTTAATGTCTCGCTAAAACCCGGTCAGCGAGTTGCGTTGGTAGGGGGAAGTGGTTCTGGCAAATCCACGATCGCTAAGTTAGTCGCAGGCTTATATCAACCGTGGTCTGGCGAGATTCTATTTGATGGCAAGCGACGCGAGGAAATTCCTCGAATCGTTCTCGTCAATTCTCTAGCAATGGTGGAGCAAGATGTCTTGCTATTCTCCGGTTCAGTGCGTGATAACTTAACGCTTTGGGATACAACGATTCCAGACAGTAACTTAGTGCAAGCTTGTCAAGATGCAGTGATTCAGGATGTGATTATGGCTCTGCCGGGTGGTTATGATGCCAATCTTTTGGAAGGCGCAACGAATCTAAGTGGTGGTCAGCGACAACGAATGGAGATTGCTCGTACTCTAGTGAACAATCCACCCATTCTGCTGATGGATGAAGCGACAAGCGCCTTAGACAGTGAAACTGAACGCATCATCAGCAACAATTTGCGTCTACGAGGCTGTACTTGTTTGATCGTTGCTCACCGTCTTAGCACGATTCGTGACTGTGATGAAATCATTGTGTTGGAGCGCGGTAAAGTCGTCCAGCGCGGTAGCCATGATGACCTGCGACGGCAGCCAGGACATTATCTAGACCTGATTCGTAGCGAAGGTGGATCACTGGAAACTGCGTAACGTTCCATTCCAATAAAGTGTGCTATCTAAAGTATCCAATCACGTTTCCGATCACGTTTCCGAAAGTTCTGGATTCATTTGTACAACCTAAATCCTCTTATGCTGACTGAACCAAAATCATTACCTGCTGTCCTGAAGTCTCGCACGCTCAACAGCAGCGATCGCATCTTTCTCAATGATGCCAATTGCATTTGGCGGGTCACATCTGGCGCTCTGGATCTCTTTGCGCTTTACCAGGGGCGGCGGCGCTATTTGTTTAGTATTAAATCTAGTTCGCTGTTGTTTCCAAACACTCCAGTGGAGAAGTTTCCCTGTCAACTGTTTGCTCAAGCGACTCAAACAACAATTCTGGAACCGCTCACATCTGAAGAACTTCAGGACTGGATGCAGCAGGAACCTAGTGCTGCGATCGTTGGCTTAGAGAATTGGATAACCGCTTTGAGTAGCCTTGTCTCAACCATTACACCGACCATTCTTCAAACACCCGTTCTAACGTCTGGAATTTTGGATCGGGGCGAAGTGTTTCAGCCGCATCAAGGACAATTCTGCTGGGTACGACTGTATCAGGGAGCAGCAAATCTGCTGGGATGGACAAACCTAACTCTCACGCCGGATTTGGAATGGATTCCGTTTACGGGCGCACTGTGGCTACAAGCAACGGATTTAGTAGAATTGGAGCGATGCAGCCATGAGGCAATCACTCAGCCGCACGTATTTCTGAATGGGGTGTTTCACCTCCAAACCCGATTGGTGCAATTTCTGGCAATCCAGTTTCAGCAGTTGCAGCAGGAAGAATTAGAACGACTGTACAAGCGCGAACAAATCAATCAGGAGGCAATCACTCAAACGAATGCAGCATTCATTCAGGTATTTCAACGCGCCAAATCTCGAAGCCAGAGATCCCCTGATCCCGTTGCATCAGATTTAGAAACAGCGCTTCTGATGGTAGCCGGGGCAGTGGGTCGTGTGCTGGGCGTAACGATCCATCCACCTGCTGCATCAGAAGATTTGCGACGGTTAGGAAATCCTTTGGAGGCGATCGCGCGTGCCTCCCATCTGCAAATCCGGCGCGTAACGCTACGGGATAACTGGTGGGCAAAAGACTGTGGCCCACTCGTGACGTTTGCGCTAGACGATGGGAGACCTGTCGCCCTGCTGCCATTAGGAGAAGCGGCGTATGAACAGTACGATCCGTTGACTCAAACTCGTACCCGGTGCGATCGTGCGATTGCAAGTCAGCTTTCCACGACTGCTTACACGTTCTACCGTTCTTTACCGACTGTTTTACGCCCGATCGATCTCGTCAAGTTTGCAGTTCATGGACATCTCAAAGAACTGATCATTCTACTGGCCGCTGGAATTGCGACAACCCTGTTGGGTATGGTCACCCCGATCGCCACAGGTCTGCTCGTCGATCAAGCGATTCCTAATGCCAATCACCAGCTTGTATGGCAGATGGCGTTGGGGTTAATGGCAGTAGGGTTTGGCTCCATGCTATTCCAGATGACCCAAAGCTTTGCGATTATGCGGCTAGAAACCTATGCCGATTCTGCAACTCAGGCAGCAGTGTGGGATCGGCTATTGAAGTTGCACCCGTCTTTCTTCCGACAATATACTAGCGGTGAGTTGAGCGCGCGCGTTTCAGCTATTAGCCAGATTCGGCAGAGATTGGGCAGCACTGTACTAAAGAGTTTATTTGCAGGTGTTTTCTCCTTTCTAAACTTAGGTTTGTTGTTCTACTACAGCGTGCCTTTGGCGCTGCTTGCAACATTGGTGGCTGGAATTAATGTCGTTGTGACCGTAGTGGTTGGGCGCTTGACGCTGAAGAAAACCAAACTTCTGCTAGAGCGGCAGGGTAAACTACTGGGTGTCATGATGCAGTTGATTAACGGGGTGACTAAGTTTCGGGTGGCGGGTGCTGAATCTCGCGCCTTTGCTTACTGGGGACAGCAGTACAGTCAACAACTCACCCTGATGCTCAGCACTCAAGGCATTGAAGATAACCTTGTGATCATTAATAGTTTGCTGTCTGCGATTACACCTGCCGCTCTGTTTGTGGTAGCAACTCATCTGTTAGCAAGCTCGACGGGTGGGTTCTCGTTGCCAACGTTTCTAGCATTTAATGCAGCCTTTGGCACATTCATTAGTGGTGCGACCAGCCTTAGCACCGTTTTAGTGGATATTTTAGAGGTACAACCGATTTGGCAGCGGGTACAGCCGATTTTGCAAGCCGTGCCGGAAGTAGATAGCACAAAAGCCGATCCAGGACGACTGAGTGGACGAGTAGCGATCGACCATGCAGTGTTTCGTTATCGTCCAGATGGCGCATTGAACTTGGATAATGTTAGCGTTCAGGCTGAACCGGGAGAATTTATTGCGCTAGTAGGCCCGTCGGGTAGTGGTAAATCCACGCTGTTGCGGCTGCTATTGGGGTTTGATCTGCCGGAGTCGGGCGTGGTGTCATTTGATGGACAGGATCTGGCCAGTTTGGATGTCAAAGCGGTGCGCCGCCAGTTGGGAGTCGTTTTGCAAAACAGCCGTTTGATGTCGGCATCGATTTTTGAAAATATTGCTGGGAGTGCGTTAATCTCGCTGGATGAGGCGTGGGAAGCGGCTCGAATGTCGGGTTTGGCAGAGGATATTGCAGCGATGCCAATGGGAATGCATACGGTCGTCAGCGAAGGCGGCACAAATCTTTCGGGTGGACAACGCCAACGATTGTTAATTGCCCGCGCGCTAGCTTTACGCCCGCGAATTCTGAGGTGGGCCCGTAGGGTTGGACAAAAGATAGATAGGGAATAAGCTACAGTTCTAGATCACAATTGCATTAGCTTTGTTGATCTAAAACTCATTCACGCTTTTGCTTCTTTTTGTATTCGCACTTCTTAGATTATCACAATACACTT
>JAAUOZ010000210.1 GCA_012034655.1 Leptolyngbyaceae cyanobacterium CSU_1_3
TTAGTTGGAAACGTGCAAGCACCCGATGGTTGTCGGGCTTGCAAACGGGCGTAGAGTTTACCGATTACTTCAAATCGGATTAGTTGGAAACTTGAGCAAATCGCGCCAACCCAGAAAGACGATCGCTTGAGTTTACCGATTACTTCAAATCGGATTAGTTGGAAACGGAGTGGCGGAGGCGGAGAGCGAGATGCTCAAAGCCGTTTACCGATTACTTCAAATCGGATTAGTTGGAAACTGATCTTGAGCGGCTTTTGCGTACTCAGCGTTGTTAGCGTTTACCGATTACTTCAAATCGGATTAGTTGGAAACGCGGCGAACAGAATCATTCCACGTTCCCACACTGTTGTGAAACGAGTTTACCGATTACTTCAAATCGGATTAGTTGGAAACCAGAGCTTCGTTGAAGAGGGCTGTCCGAGTTCATGCAGAAAGTTTAGTATCGTCAAACACAATTCAGACAGTCTACATACCCCAAGCTCAGCAAACAGATTCTCAAGCCGTCAGGAGATGTGCCCACAGGAGGGCGCTACGACGAAACCCTCGTTGACGACGATCGCAAACTGAAGTTGTGAGTGCTCAAGTGCAGGCTGGCGTTTAGCCAAACTGTTCTAGATATTGGTTGAGGTCATCGGTGAGGCGGCTCAGTTGGGCTTCGGTGGTGATGCGAATGCGATCGTCTCTCAGAGTGATTAGCACTTTGGCGGCGAAGGGCGTTGGCCAAATGTTGGGGTTGCAGAAAACCTCTAGAAATACGTCGCCTGTGTAGCGGTATTCCATTGACTTTTGGGGGGTGGCTCTGCTGCCGGGGGTAGCTTTAGTCGCGATCGCTTTTAGGCTGTCTAGCAGTTGAGCGATCGCAGCTTTGAGATCAGTTGCAGCGTCGGGCGTGAACCGAAATGAAACAGAACCTTCGACTAAATTTAGGGTGAGTTGTGACATATAAAGAAGCAACAGCATAGGGTGGATGCTTTCATCCTACGGCGATCGGGCAGCAAAGCAAAACCTCTGCCCTCTGAGGTTGAGTCTTTTTAAGTTTGGGCTTGGTGATGTTTTTTAGAGGTGAATTTTGTATTGTTGAAGGGCATGGAGCGAGGAGCTTGAGTGTTAACAAATCGTTAATTTGGCGAAGAGCTAAATTAGGCGAAGTGGGTATTCTGAAGACGCGATTGCTGCAAGGCTCAAGCCGCTTGCGATCGTGTAGGTCTATGCCATGAGAAAATTATGCCAACACAAGACTTCGATCGCACCCTTCTAGATACCGCACCGCCACTTTTTTGGAGTTGTGACGCATGGGGAGTTTCACCGCTCAGCACTGATGACTACACGGGTGCGTCTGCGGAAGCGATCGCCCGTTTGAGTGCTCCCAGTTTATCTGAGGCAACGATCTACGAAGCGCCATCTACCTTAAATCTCGGTGTTCTCTCTGGAACTAGTACTTTTAGCGATTTTGTCGGTCGCGGAAACCCATTAGATATTTATCAATTTAGTGTGACCAGTTCTGATAATTCTAGAATTGCCCTGAGTATTACATTGAGTGATTTGAGCCATGATGCAGATATTCAATTGATTCAAGATTCTAATAGTAATGAAATTGTTGATGAAAGTGATTTAATTGCGAGTTCTAATCAAATCGGAAGTGCTGCTGAAATGATTCAGCAATCTGCGATCGCTGGAACTTATTTTGTCAGAGTCAGCGGCAATACTTCCTATCATCTCAGCATTTCTACAGGCGATTGGTTTGGCACTCATCTTAGTGATGCTGGTCTGATAGGTAAGGCCCGTCATCTGAGCCTAGATGGAGTCTTCGATCGCAGCGATATGATCGCGCTGCTCAACGAAACCAAAGACCAGAGCACGATCGATGCCGCCGAACTGAGAGATCTGAAGACGATCGTTCGTAATGCTGACAGGTTTGCCATGCCCGATTCGGTGCGCGTTCTGGCTCACAAAGTGGTCAACTCTGACCCCGCCAACCTGCGCTCTGGCATTGGCAGTCTCTACACAGACAGCAGCGACGAGCAGATGGAACGGCTGATTGGCAAATGGTTTTTGGGCAACGATCGCCCGATCGCACTTTCTTTCGATCGCTCCACACAGTTAGCCTACCAGCTTGTGAATGGGTCACTGGTTCAAAAGGGCATCAGCTACCAAGATATTGTGCAGCAAGATGTCTCTAACTGCTACTTTCTCGCTGCGCTAGGCGCGGTTGCGCTGCGATCGCCCGACACAATTGCCAGCATGTTCAGTGATAATGGCGACAACACCTATACTGTGCGCTTTTTCAACAATGGTGTGGCAGATTATGTCACCGTCGATCGCTTTTTACCCACCCATTCGACGGGCTATGCAGCCTTTGCAGACTGGGGCGGCGGACGGTTTGATCAACTTAATAATGAACTGTGGGTTGCCCTGCTAGAAAAAGCCTACGCTCAACTGAATGAATCAGGATGGATTGGTCAAGATAACACCAACTCTTATAACGGGACAACACTGGCAGCAACGTCGATCGCAGGCAATCAGGGTGGCATTAATCATGGTTGGACAAAACATGCACTGGCGCAAATTATAGGCCGCAATGTAGACACAAATTACGTAGAAAGTGATGCTAGCTCTATCAATGCACTCATCAGTTTAGATAACGCTGACAAGATAGTCTCCATGAATACGCACAAGATTGTGAACCCTTACATTGTAGCGAATCACTCCTATATCCTAATAAACTATAGTGAGGTCAGTCAAAAGTTCCGTCTTTACAATCCCTGGGGTTATGAAACTGAACTAACCCGTCAGCAGGTCAGCGATAACTTTAGCAGTTGGGATTTTACAGTCGCTTGATTGCCAGCGTGACAGAGTTGCCTACACTCCAGTTAGGCATCTGCTCAGAAAGTATTATGCTAACGATTCAAAAAACGACCCTCGATCGATCAGTAAGTTACAGTCAGGGTTGCAACAAAATAATACGGCTTATAAATGACAGAAATCCACAAAAAGCAACGAGACCACTAGAGGTCTGTCAAGAATTTTTTGAGAGACTGAAACTCCCTCAAAAATAGCCGCTTCCCCCTTCCCAATCCATCCATTAAAGGTCTAACAAACGACTAGAGGAGGAGGCGATTTTATCGGTTTAGCTCGATCGCCAATTGACACTAGCTTCAAGAACTTAAACAACTTGTAGAAAGCTGAAAGCTATAATAACCAAAGGGTCTAAAGATTTTTATCCGTTCTAGATTTACACTGAAAGCCATAACACCCCAACGGCAAAGCAGGTAAATCTCGTGTTGGATCATCGATCGACCGTTCGCAAAGTATTAGTAATTACCTTGCTGCTCAACTTATTGGTGATGGCGCTCAAGGTCTTCGTAGGATTGGCCACCGGATCGCTCAGCTTGTTAGCCGATGCCCTACACAGCTTGACCGATAGCGCTAACAATATTTTGGGACTGGTTGCCAGTCGGTTTTCTTCACCATTGCCCGATCGCGATCATCCCTACGGACACCAAAAATTTGAAGCAGTCGGCGCACTGGGCATTGCCGCCTTTTTGGGCATCGCCTGTTTTGAAATTCTCCAGGGGGCGATCGAGCGACTTTTGAGCAGCAGCCCGCCCGTTCAAATTTCCACCCACGAACTTTGGCTCCTGCTGGTCGTTCTGGGAATTAATATCTTTGTTGCTTTCTACGAACGGCGCGAAGGGCAGCGAGTCAGCAGTCCGATTTTGATCGCCGATGCCCAACACACCATGAGCGACGTTTGGGTAACGATCAGCGTGCTAGCTGGCTTAGTTGGCATTTGGGCTTTTGGCTGGCAGTGGTTAGATGTGGGGCTGGCGTTTCCGGTGGCGGTGTTGGTGTTTGCCAGTGGGTGGTCGGTGCTGCGGCAGAATCTTCCGTGGCTCGTGGATGAGATGGCGATCGCACCCGAAGCTATTTACGAAACGGCTCTTCAGGTTCCCGGTGTGCTCAATTGTCACGATATTGCGTCGCGGGGGGTTGTGGGCCGCCAATCCTTTATCGAAATGCACTTAATTGTCGATGCGGCCGATGTCGAGACAGCGCACCAGATCACCGAAGAAGTTGAAGCGCTATTGTCTGAGAAGTACAGCCCAGTGAGAGTTTTGATTCACGTTGAGCCACGCAACTATCGATCGGATCACATCAGCTACGAAGCCTAATGGCAAACAGACGCTCAGAAAGCGTTTTTGACACACTCCCCCGCTTGAAAGACGGGGGATTCTAGGCTCAGACAGCAACAGCGGGCGTAACCCGTCTTACGTCGCCTCACCTAACAGACAATGCCCTGCCTGTTTGTAAACAGAAATTAAAAGATGCCTCGCTAGCAAGGGAGGTAGCGAGGTGAAATTAACGTGAAGTTGACGAAAGATGAATAGGTGAAAAGGTTTTGCAGCAGATCCTCAAGTTCTCCACAAGAAAGTGGGGTTTTCCACAGATTTTCTGCTAGTTTTCCACAAGATAGAGGGATAAAAAATAGAATAAGCCTTTACCCCTCCCCTCTGGGCTATTCCCACTCGATCGTTCCGGGTGGCTTGGAAGTAATATCGTAGACGACCCGATTGACCCCACGCACCTCGTTAACGATGCGATTAGAGATAATCTCCAATAAATCGTAGGGAACTCTCGCCCAGTCTGCGGTCATGCCGTCTTCACTGGCGACAAAACGCAGCACGATCGGGTAAGCATAGGTTCTTTGATCGCCCATTACCCCCACGCTGCGAATCGGAAGCAACACTGCAAATGCTTGCCACAGTTCGTGGTACATTCCGGCACGGTTGATTTCTTGACGAACAATAAGATCAGCATCCCGCAGAATGTCTAGGCGATCGTCCGTGACTTCGCCCAAGATCCGAATTGCCAAACCGGGGCCAGGGAAAGGCTGACGGCTGACAATTTCTTCGGGTAAACCGATCGATCGACCCACTTTTCGGACTTCATCTTTGAACAATTTGCGGAGCGGCTCGACGAGCTTGAAGCATAGGTCTTTAGGCAAACCGCCAACGTTATGATGGCTCTTGATCTTAACTGCGACTCGTTCGCCTGTTTGCGGATCGACGTTTGTGTCGGCCGATTCAATCACGTCGGGGTAGAGGGTTCCTTGAGCCAAATAGTCGAATGGCCCCAGACGCTTCGATTCTGACTCAAACACACTGATAAACTCGTGGCCGATGCGCTTGCGTTTCTCTTCGGGATCGGTCACACCTTTGACAGCCGCCAGAAATCGATCGCGGGCGTTCACATATTGCACATCAATATGAAACTGTTCTTGAAACAATTTCACCAGCCGTTCTGGCTCTAGCTTTCGCATAAAGCCCTGATCGATGAACATGCAGGTTAGCTGATCCCCGATCGCGCGATGCAGCAAAAATGCCAGCGTTGAAGAATCGACTCCCCCCGACAGCGCCAGCAAGACACGCTTCTCGCCAACTTTAGCCCGAATCTCTCGGATCGCCTCTTCGACGAAAGCGGCGGTCGTCCAAGTGGGTTCGCAGTCGCAAATGTGATAGACAAAATTGCGAATCAGGGCTTGTCCGCCTTGAGAGTGCACCACTTCCGGGTGGAACTGCACCCCGTAGAGCTTGCGATCGTGATCGGCAATGGCTGCACAGGGCGTATTTGCAGTGTGAGCTAGCAGATCAAACCCCTTAGGGAGAGTGGAAACAGAATCACCATGACTCATCCACATGGTGGTTTGCTCTTCTACATTGGTCAAAAGGTCGGTGGGGTCATCGATCGCCAAACTCGCTTTGCCATATTCGCCGCGATCCGATCGCTCTACCTCGCCGCCTAGCTGCTGCACCATCAGTTGCATCCCATAGCAGACTCCCAAAACCGGAATGCCTAACTGCCAGATTTCGGGATCAGATTGGGGTGCACCGACCCCATAAACAGAGTTAGGGCCGCCAGAGAGAATAATGCCTTTGGGGTTTAGTTGGCGGAGTTGCGCGGCGGTTGTGCGGTAAGAAAGCACCTCAGAGTAGACCTGAGTTTCGCGAATGCGCCGGGCGATCAGTTCTGAATATTGAGAGCCAAAGTCCAGAATAACAATCATCTGGCGGTTGAGAGGGTTCAGGTTAGGGTCTGTGGTAGATGCAGAAGAGCCTGAAAGAACGGACTGTTCAGTCTGAGGTGTCACGGGAGTAACCTGATGAAATGAAGGTGAGCAGTTAGCAGCCTGTGAAATTCGATATTTAAGCGGTTAGAAATTTTGACTTTTGGTTATTCTAAATCACATTAACAAACCTTACTCAAGTCATGAGTTGCCATTTTTTGGGCGAATGGCAGGTTAGGGAGTGCGATCGCTCCTGAATGAGGGCTACCCCCTCAAGATAAGGTTATCAGTAGTGTAGCTTTTGTGACGATCATCAAGATTTTTGATAATTTTTAAACTTAAGTAGTAGAAATTTCTCTATCAGCAGAAACCGCTCTATTTAGATACTTTTCAAGAAACTAAATTTCGATCGTTAAATCAAAAACGTTTTTGTTATTTTTCTAAGTTATAAACGTGATATAAGTTACTCATAATGAGTATGAGCTTACTGAACTTTTTGCAAGCCGTTGTTCTCTTTTCATAGAGGCTGCTAGCACAGGCTACCAGCGATGGCTCAAAACAGGAGATAGCCCTGAATACTCTTTCTAAAAACCCTTAAAAAACTGCTATGGAACTTGCCGCCGATCAAGTCGTTTCTTTGAGGTTCAGCGCCCTTGAGGCAGAAGCGAGCCTAGAAACAGTGGTGTTGCAGCCCTATGGCCGCTTGGTTGGCATCAGTGGGGCAAATTTTCGCATAACGTTGGCTCAGGCGATCGCTCAGGCTGCCATCGTCATGGTCGATTTGCTCTGGGTAGAAGTGATCGATGAGCAGAGTATTGCCGTTTTGCTGGCAGCGATGCGTCAGGCTCGATCGTCGGGCAAGGCTCTGTCTTTTCTTTCGATGGATGCTGCCACCCGAAGCGCCTTAGATGCAAGCTGGGAGCAACAGCGAAACATTGATAGTCCGGTTCAGACAGATTGCTTTACCCCTGGGTTTGAGCAATTTTTAGACGGGTACAGAGAAGCCAAGCTCGCTGGTTCAGAAATCACGAAGGGGTTTTGAGGGCGAGGGTGAGTCCGTCGGCGATCGACAAAAGGCTCAAGGTGACACGATCGTCATCTGCGACTTTCTGGTTAAATGCACGAATCGTTTGGGTAATTTTGTCTTGCTCGGTGGGATCAGCGACACGACCTGACCAGAGCACATTATCGATCGCCATCAGCCCGCCTGGACGAAGGAGTTGGAAGGCACGATCGTAATAGTGAGCGTAGTTGCCTTTGTCGGCATCAATAAACGCAAAATCGAAGGTTTCTGCCTGCCCTTGAGCGAGAAGATGATCCAAGGTTTGGAGGGCGGGGCCCAGGTGTAGCTTGATTTTGTGGGCAACCCCAGCCGCTTGCCAATAGCGACGCGCGATCGCCGTATATTCTGCATTGACATCGCAGGCAATTATCTCACCGTCCGCAGGTAGTGCAAGCGCAACGCAGGTCGAACTGTATCCTGTGAATACCCCGACTTCCAAGGCTCTCTTAGCTCCCATCAGTTGCACAAGCAGTGCCATGAGTTGTCCCTGCTCCGGAGAAATCTGCATCCTTGCCTGGCGATGGGTTGCAGTTTCTGCGCGCAGTTTGCCTAAAATCTCAGGTTCTCGCAGAGAATTCTCTAACAGGTAGCAGTAGAGTGCGTCGCTCAGACCCAGGGAGTTTTTGTGCATTGGTTTGAGGTGGCAACGAAGTAATGAATGGGGAGGGCGTGGAAGAAGGCGCTGCAACGGGTGCGATCACGGACGCAATTCGCCCTTTCAGAGCATCCTATCGCTGTTAGGCTAAGAGTAGATCACTGAGAGGAACAGCCCCGTGCGTCGATCGTTAGCAATGGTTTTGGCGGTCATTTTGGCAATGCTCACAGCCTGTACTTCAAAAGAAACGTTGCAAGTGAAGGTTTATGAAACTTCCGCTGGTGGAAACAAGTTAACAGAACTTACCGATTTTCCATCTTCAGAAAGCCCCATTCATATCAAACTCTTGCCAGAAGAAAAATTTCAAACCAAAAAATCATCGGTAACTAATACCCGATTTCATCAGATCGATTCACTCAACCTCATTACTCAAACTAGGAACACATCATGCAGAAATTTATTTTTAGTCTCTCTTTGGCGATCGGTTTGACTACACTCACGATCGGTCAAGCCGCGATCGCCCAACAAACTACCACTCGGACTGGCCCTTATGGTAACACTTTACCATCCAATCGTTCGGTTAATAACGGGGTGCAAACTACCACTCGGACTGGTCCTAAAGGTAATAGCGCTGTTACCAATCGCTCAGTCAATAACGGGGTACAAACAACTACTCGCACTGGTCCTTACGGTAACACCCAAACTACCCAACGATCGATCTCTCACTAAGTCAATGTTCTCGATTTGCTTGCTGGATCGATACTGATATATAGGGGAGCCTACTGTGAGGATTTCCCCTATTTATTAACTGTTAAAAGGTAACTATGGAAGCTAAGATCGTCTATTATTTTTATCCAATTTTTCTGATCTCGATCGCGATCGAAGTATATCTCACTCGACACGATCTCCACCGCAATTATTCTTTACGGGAGAGCTTGACATCACTTGCTATTTTTGTAGGGCATAATCTGATGCGGATGTTATTTGCATTTATTCCCTATGGACTATTTGCATTTGCTTGGCAATATCGACTGTTCGATATTCCACTCTATCGGTGGTGGAGTATTCCTCTATTATTTATTTCACTGGAATTCTGCTATTATTGGCACCATCGAGCGGCACATGAAATCCGCTGGATCTGGGCGACTCATGCCGTCCATCACTCAGTCAACTATTTCAATTTTTCGGCAGCATATCGACTGGGCTGGACGAGTGTACTGTCAGGAAATATTCTGTTTTTTACTCCATTAGTTTGGCTAGGTTTTCCCCCTGCGGCAGTCGCAACTGGCTTAGCACTAAATTTGGCTTATCAATTTTGGATTCACACCGAGTTAATTCCCAAGTTAGGCATTTTAGAGTGGGTACTAAATACCCCATCTCATCATCGCGTCCATCATGCCTCAAATGACGAATATATCGATCGCAATTATGGTGGCGTGCTGATTATCTTCGATCGATTATTTGGTACCTATGCAGAAGAAAAATCCGATCTACAAATTACTTATGGACTGACCCGTCCGCTGCGATCTTCTAACCCTTTCGCAATCGTTTTCCATGAATGGGTGCGGATATTTAGCGATGTGGTGCGATCGAAAACTTGGCTCGAACGCTTTCGATCGATGTTTGGTGCGCCTACTTAATGTCAGCTCTAGTCACTTTCAATAAAAGCAATTGCCGATCTCTAGTATGTTTAAACTGGTGCAAGATGTGAGTTATCCTACAGCAATCGGCTCGCGCCCCCTAT